>DNFX01000277.1 GCA_003486795.1 Actinomycetota bacterium | reverse complement strand
CATCTAATTTTAAAAAAAATGATGGCTTTAAAATTTCAAATACCATAGCCAGGCAATTTGATTTTTACAGACAAAATTATTGTGGATGCAGATACAGCATCAGATAGAAATCAATATCCTATTTGCTCATCTTTAAAATATTCAAATCAGAAAGAAAGGAATATTTTATTTTTCCTCTGTCTTTTCAGCTTCTTCCTTTTTCCTGGCGACAAACCTGTTTACCAGAATATTAAGGATAATAAAAGCAGCAATAATTGTTAATCCGCTTATAATGTAGACAACTTTGATTGAGCCTATCATCGAGCTGTCTATTCTGTAACTTTCTATGAATATCCTGTAAAGCGAATATATTATAAGATAAAGATTAAAAATAACTCCATTAGGTACTTTGTTTTCTTTCTTTTTAAAAACCACATGAAGAACCATAAGTATAATAAAGAGCAGAAGATTTGCTATGGATTCATATAAAAAAGTAGGATGAAAATAGTCAAAACTTTCATATCCTCTCAGTCTGTTTTCCGGAGATATAAATATTCCTATTCTGGCGTCTGTAGGTCTTCCATATGCTTCCTGATTAAAGAAATTGCCCCATCTTCCAATTGCCTGTGCAAGTGCAAGAGAAGGTACTATGCAGTCTGCAAGCTCCCATAAATCTATTTTCCTTATTTTTGCAAATATTACAAGAGCAATAAAACCACCGATTATTACTCCCTGTATGGCAAGACCTCCCTGCCTGAATGCAAAAATACTGGACAGGTTTTTTGAATAATATGACCAGTTGACAGCCACATGAAGAAGTCTGGCTCCTATTACACCCGCAATTATGGCAAAAGGTGCAAAATTAATAATCTCGTCTGCTTTGAATTTCCTGTATCTTGCAGTAAGATAAGAAACTACAATCGCAAGTATGAGTCCTAAAGCTATTAAAAGACCGTACCATCTTACTTCCATGCCGAACAATCTGAATGCAACAGGATCTATTACCAAAATAACCTCCTTGATTATCTAGGAATTAAATTAATTTTAAAAAACATTATCTTTTTATTTTTTTATTTTTACAAACTATTTGATAAAAAAATCAATTTAGAAATAACTATAATAATATATTCAGAAAAATATCAGTTTTTATGCTTTGTTTCTGTCAAGCAGCCCCTTGATTTTCGATTCAAGCTCCTGTTTCGGAATCTGACCAATCCATTTATCAAGAATCTTTCCATCTGTATCTATAAAGAAAGTAGTAGGTATTGCACTTATACCCCAGTTCCCTGAAACATTCGCAATCTGATTATCAATTATTATTGGATAAATTATATCATTGTCAAAAACAAATTGTTTCAGTGCATTAATATCATCATCAAGAGAGATGCCGAGAAAAGCCACATCCTTATCTTTATACTCATTGTATACATCAACAAAATCAGGGATTTCCGCTTTACATGGCGGGCACCATGTTGCCCAGAAATTCAGTACTACTATCTTTCCTGCAAAATCTGACAATGATACTTTTTCTCCGTTAAGATTATTAAGAGTAAAATCATTTTCATATCCCTCAGGTTTGCTGTCATCACTTTCTATATTATCTGTCTGCCCTGTACCATCATCCTTTTCAGTTGTAGTTGTTTCTTCCTCAGTATTTTCAGTAGTTGAAGAATCTTCCTGTTTTTCTTCAGAAATTACCGCAGCCTGTGAGCTTTCAGAAGAAGTACCCTGTGACGCAGGAAGCAATATTGAGCAGCAGGTACTAAAAGTTATTATCATTGCTATGATAATTACGACTACCGAAAAGATTCCATAGTATTTTAAATTATTCTTTTTTTTCAACTTATTTCCCTTCGTTTTTTTTCAACTCAAATGCCGGATTATATTTCAAGGTTCTTACCATATTCAAAAACTTCTTTTAGTGTTTCCGGCCTTTTTAATATATCTCCCTTATAATCAATTTTATTATATAAAAAACCTTTTTCATATTTTACATAAAGTACATTAAAAAATTCTTTTATGATTTTTATGGAGCAATCAAAAATAGCGTTATTTTCTGCCCCTGCTGCAGATATAAAAATCCCTTTTCTTTCCTTTGTTATTACTTTTTTACCAAGTTCGTATTTCAGGCTCCAGAATCTCTGGCATCTGTCTATGAATGATTTCAAAAGAGCTGAAACCGATACAAAAAAAACCGGGGAACACACAGCAATAAAATCTGCATCTATAAGTTTCTGATACGCATCCTGCATATCGTCTTTAATCAGACATTCTCCTTTTACTGAGCAATGCCTACATTCCATACATGGAGAAAAATGTAATTTTCTTACAAAAAGACTTTCAACTATCAGTTCCTTATTTCTTAAAAAATAATTATTTTCCCAAATACCGTTTTCGAAATTTTTCATTAATTCATCTGTATTACCATTTTCTCTCGGACTCCCATATATTGTAAGTATAATTACTTTATTTTTACACATTTACTGCCTTTTTATTTTAATCTAAGTAGTTTAAGTCTTAAAGAATTCGAAATAACAGATATACTGCTGAAAGCCATGGCTGCAGCTCCTAACATCGGATTAATAAGAATCCCGAATGCCGGATAAAGAGCACCTGCAGCAATAGGTATCAGCAGTATATTATAGATAAATGCCCAGAACAGATTCTGCTTTACAATTTTTATGGTATTCCTTGACAATCTTATGGTTTTTAACACCCCGTTTAAATCACCGCTTATCAATGCTACAGAACCAGCTTCAAGCGCTATATCAGTTCCTGTACCAAGTGCTATGCCTATATCTGCCTGTGCAAGCGCAGGTGCATCATTTATTCCATCTCCCACCATGGCTACAGTGTTATTCAATTTCTGAAGTTCTTTTATCCTATCTGCTTTATCAGCCGGCAGAACTTCCGCTATCGTTTCATCTACTCCTGCAAGACCCGCGATATATTCCGCTGTATTTTTGTTATCTCCGGTAAGCATTATGACTCTGAGTCCGAGCTTCTTTAAGGCAGAAACAATCTGATATGCATTCTCTTTTAATTCATCTGCAACAGCAATTATTCCTGCTATCTCTCCGTTAACTGATAAAATCACCGGGGTCTTTCCCTGCAGACTAAAATTTTCAATTTCGTTTTCAATTACCTTTATATTCAAACCAAGTTCTTTCATATAAAGGTAATTACCTTTGTTTATTTTAAAACCGTCAACTACTGCTCTTATCCCCTTTCCGCTTACAGCCTTGAATTCCTCAGGCTCACCTGCCTGTATTTCTTTCTCAGCTGCTTTTTTTACAATTGCTCTACCAAGAGGATGTTCAGATCTCAGCTCTGCAGATGCAGCGTAATATAGTAAATCTCTTTCATTAAAAATATGGCTGTTTTTTATAAGAAGAATATCTGTAACCACAGGTTCACCTCTGGTTAAAGTTCCTGTTTTATCAAAGACAATAGTATTTAATTTATATGCTATCTCCAGACTTTGTGCATCTCTTATTAATATACCATTTTCCGCCCCCTTACCAGTGCCGACAATAATTGCTGTAGGAGTTGCAAGTCCCAGAGCACAGGGACAGGCAATTACCAGGACTGATACAAATCTTATTATCGCAAATGAAAATGAATGACTGGGGTCAAAAATCATCCAGAGTATAAAGGACAGAATTGCTATACCTATAACAATAGGTACAAAATAGCTTGCTACTATATCTGCCAGTTTCTGAATCGGAGCTTTGGAACCCTGAGCTTCTTCAACCATTTTTATTATCTGGCTCAGAAGTGTATCTTTACCTACTTTTGTAGCTCTGAACTTCAGGGTACCAGAAATATTTATTGTTGCTCCTATTACAGAATCGCCTTTTTTCCTTTCCACGGGTAAGGATTCGCCGGTCACCATCGATTCATCAATATCGGAAACTCCTTCGATAATCTCTCCATCAACAGCAATCTTCTCCCCTGGTCTGACAATTATGATATCTCCGACTATTACATCTTCTATATCTTTCTCTGTCTCTATGCCGTCAGAAAGTACAATTGCCTTGGAAGGTTTTAATTTTAGTAACTTTTTTATTGCATCTGAGGCTCTGCCTTTTGCTTTTGCTTCAAAGAATCTGCCAAGAAGAATAAGCGTTATTATTATTGCGGATGTATCGAAATATATTATTTTTTCCAGACCCATTCTCACAAATATATCCGGGAAAAAAGAAAATACAGTTACTACTGAACTGTAAATAAAAGCAGCAAGAGTTCCAACTATTACAAGCGTATTCATATCTGCAGTTTTATACCTGAACACAACCGTAAGTCCTTTAAAAAATTGTACCCCTACCCAGAACTGTACAGGTATAGTCATAAATAAANNCTCTTCAATCAGACCGAATCCGGGCAATAATTCCATGGAGCCAAGCAAAATTAACAGTGAAAGGATAATGCCTACAATAAGTTTCCTGAGAAGTATTCTTGTTTTCTTTTTTTCTATAAGTTCTTTTTTCTGATCTAGTGTAAGTTTTGACTGTTCCATTATAAAAAATTCTGTCAGTTTTAATTATCCTATTTAAAATATTTATTTTAATTTATTGACGTTCTTACTCAACAATCATGTCATATCCTATTTTTGAAAGAATACCTGCCAGCTCTCTTTTATCTATTTTCTCTCCATCATATTCTATAGTGACTTTTTCTGAAGCCAGATTGGCATTGGCAGATATTACTCCTTTTGTTTTCTTAAGAATATCTTCAATTTTTTTTACACAACTTGCACATTCCATCCCTATAATAGGATAGGATTCTTTTATTACAGCCATATATTCCTCCAATTCTTTACCTAATTTATTTTATTTCTTCAATAATGTAATCAGGATTACCCAGGCCATGTCTTGCAGCTATATCTACCTGCGCATATGGGTCTTTACCCCATATCTGTTCAAAAAGATGTCTGCCTTCCCTGAGAGTTTTATCTTTTGGAAGAGATTTGGGATTAAAATTTTCAGTAGTTATAAGATCAAGTGAAGCTTTTTCAATAGCAACTATGTCTTCTGAGGTAAGTATTCCTATATCAGGAATAACCGAAGCTGCAGACATTCCCCAGCAGTCGCATATAAAGGTAATATTTAAAAGAATATTTATATAATAAATATTTCCAGGATTAAAAGTTTTTAATACTTCTTCTGTTGCAATGACCATCCCTTCCTGAAAATCAAGGTAGTTTCTGGATTCAAGAGTAAGGGCACTGTTAGGACATATTTCAATACAATGCTGGCAATACGTACAGTCATGCAGAATGACCTCATACCTGTTTTCATCATTAAAGAAGTTGGCCTTATACCTGCATTCATCTACACATTTATTGCAATGGTCGCAAAGATTTTCATCCCAGACAATCCCGCTGCCGCCTGAATGAAGACTATGCATATCACCTCTTGTTTTTGCAGTTACGCATCCCATGGCAATATTTTTTAATGCTCCTCCGAAACTGCTTACACCATGGCCCTTGAAATGAGAAAGATCTATCATCACTTCGGCATCATGTATATTACCTGCTATCTGTATCTCTTTAAGATTCTTAAAATCCACTTTTTTTGAATAATAATATTTATCAAAAACTCCTGAAACAGGATATATGGGAGCTCCGAGGACATCTTCTGAATATCCTCTGTCTCTCGATGTAAGTCCACCGAATCCGCCACCATGATGACTCGGCCCTACATCTGTAATAAAAACTTCTCCTCCTGCTTCTTTTATATGCTTTATTAGTATTTTCACAAAAAGTGGATGAATAGTGGTATAACCTATTCCCCTGCCCATATGCATTTTTAATGCCACCATTTTATCTTTAACCATTTTCTGCAATCCGACAGTTTTTAAAAGCCTGTCATACTTTGCTGGCAAAGTTGCTTCAGGATCTATTTTGTCAAATTCTACTGATGCAAATTTGACAAGAGATTTATCCAGGATTTTGTTTTCATAATTTGATTCATCGGTTTTCAATTTTTCCCCTTTTAAAACAATAATTACAATAGTTACAATCGATTTTAAACTATTTTAAATGAAAAAAGCAAACAGACGATTTTTTTAATGTATAAAATTATGCCGATATCTCCCTGAAATTAATTCTATAGAAATTTTTTTAAAATTTTTGGGAATATGACTGATAAAATAAAAAAGAAAATACGGCATTTTTTAATAAAAGGACCAGAATTTTAAACTATTATTTAAAATTTAAATCTCCTTGGAACTATGACAACCCCGTTATTAGATATTGTTAGCTTTCTTCTGAGATCCTCTTCTCTATCAAAACCTATTCTGGTATTATCGGGAATATAAGTGAAAGTGTCTATTATTGCATTTTGTATTTTTACATTTTTCCCTACATAATTATAACCCATTAAAAATGAATTATTTATTGAAGTATTTTCAGAAACCTCTACATGATACGATAATATTGAGTTATCTATCTCTGATTTATCCACCACACATCCATTGGAAATAATGGATTTTGAAATAACAGACTTCCCGCTTGTCTCAGGGGATTTGAGGCATGCTGCTCTTGTGAATATTTCCCATCTCTCATTATGAAGATTTATTTCTTTTTCATCTTTAAGCAAGTCCATGTTCGCCTGGTAAAATTCATCAAGATCCCCAATATCCCTCCAATAAGATTTTTCACGCTCATCTGTACTGATAATATAATT
>DNFX01000047.1 GCA_003486795.1 Actinomycetota bacterium | reverse complement strand
GCAACTTATTATCTTTGCAGAGGCTGGATTGAATACGGGGGAGATCCTTACCGCGGTTATCTTTTATGGACTGACCAGAAAGATAAAATACCTGAAAGCTGGCTGCAAAACAGAAAGGCCTATGGCCAGAAATATGACAGGGAAATGGCAGATTTTTTATTTGTTGAAATTATGAAAAATTACAATCAGGTAACGTTAATCGATAATAATGATCTTGAAGAAATACACAGAAAATATGCCAGGGATATGGTTGATTTCATGAGTAATATGCTTAAAAAAGAAATAAATCTGAAAATCATAAAAGGCTCTTTAAAATTTATAAGCAGACTGGCACAATGCAAATATGATGATGAAAATTTCCTGAAAATAAATCCGGGAGAAAAAATTCTGCAGCAGCACTTTATCAGGAAAAATTAAAAACAGGTATTTTAAAAAAGCAATACATAAATACCTCGCAATCAGAAACACCACTTCCTTTAAAAAACCGGGGGATTACTCCTGATGCTTTATACCAGGAAAGGAAAATAATGAATTTAACTAATAAAAAAATGTACCTAAGTTCATTATTTATTTAATAATAATGATTATTACCTTTAATACAAGTTTTATTCCCGCCAGTATTTACGCTGATTCAATAGAAGTCAGAATCAGGGGAAATGTTCAAAATTCTCTAAATTATTTTTTAAATAATTAAATTTCATATAGACTATGAAATTTTAATATTGTATACTTTTCACACGATGCAAAATTCTTGTAGTGAAAATTTTGATGAGCTTAACAGCCAGGTTCTTAATTGTAAGAAATGTGCTGAGCTTGCCCAGTTAAGAAAAACTTCTGTTCACGGAGTTGGTGCCGTTAATGCAAGGATAATAATCATAGGTGATTTCCCCAGAGAAGACGGGGCAGAATCCACCGGAATTCCTTTTACAAACGACGCTTCGGGTGAACTTATCAGAAAATTAATTAATGATTCAAATCTCACACTTGAAAACGATATTTATTTGACTTATCTTGTCAAGTGCAATCCAAGAAAGAAGGTGTCTGCCGCAGAAGGCGAAAAAATAAGCTTCATTGAACCGACTGAGGAGCATAAAAATAACTGCATTACCCACCTTTCAAGAGAAATAACCATATCAACTCCCCATCTTTTAATTACGCTGGGACTGGAAACAACCAGGTATATCTTAAAATATTTTTTCTCAATAGAAAAAGATATTAAAGATATGAAGGAACTTCATATGAAATTGTTTGAAAATCCTTCTTTCAAGCTTGTTCCTTTTTTTACCCCGCATGATGTTACTGTGAATAATAAAATAAGCATTGAGCAGTACACTGAAGATTTTCAGAAGTTATCCGGTTTTCTGAAAATAGTCTGATTTCAGCCTTCAACAAGATAAACTTTTAATCTCCTTCTGCCAAACCTGTAGCATTCTTCAAGACTTTCAAAAACAAGATCTATTCTGTTCCCTTTTATCCAGCTGCCTGTATCTGCAGCAAGTGCCTCTCCGTAACCGGGAATATAAAGTTTTGTTCCCAGGGGTATTACTCTTGGATCAACTGCAACAATTCCTTTTTTAGCTCTGAAACCTATTGCTGTAATACCATTTCCGTTCAGTCCGCCTCCGCCGCTGAAATAAGCTGTGGCAACCATATCCCATTCTCCAATCAGCGTGAGACCAGGTGGCTGTATCTGTCTTATTCTTTCTTTTATTTCTGCCAGAAGATTTGTAAATTCTGATTTCTCACTTTTTACCTGGGCAAGCAAAGCTTCCTTATTGGCAAGATAGGCTTCAAGAGCTTCTTTCTCAAGAGTTATATTTTCTTTTGTAATTTTTATATTATTTTTTGTATCTTCAGATTTTCTGAAAATCATCTCGTATGTATTTTTTTCTTCTTCAAGGTCTCTCATCAGCTCCTGATTAGTTCTTATCATGCGCCTGTAAATATAAAGGACCTTGGAAACCTCATTAAGACTTTTTGCACTTATAATCATCTTTGCCACACTATTATTGCTGTATTTATAGGATTTTACAGCATTACTGTCTAGTTCCTCCTGCAGTTTATCTATATTTTTCTTAATTTCATTCTGCTTTTTATAGAGCTCTTTTAATTCATCCTCAAAATTATCAAGCTTGCCCTGAAGTGAAACTATTTCCCCTTCTTTCTGGCTTATCTGAGTTTCTGCTGCCAGTACTTCTGATAACAGCTGTTCTTCGTCAGAACTCAGTTGTGATATTTTGGAAGACAACTCCTGTAAGGTTATAGCCTCTGCTTTGCCGGGATAAATAAAAGGATATGAAGTTAATATCAGGATTGATACCAGAAAAATTGCAGGATATTTTAAGGATTTTATATTAAATTTTTTCTTTTTTCCCATATTTTTTCATTTACATGCTCACAAAAAAATTATTCAGAATACCTGTAATGTCCAGTAATAATTGTACTTTCAAGAATATTTTCTTCTACAGTATAGCCGGGTTCTATATAATTATAAATAATTTTAGGTGTTCCGTTCCTTGTAGTATTATCAGAAATAATCCCTACGTTGTCAGTATATCCGTCTTTGTTCATATCAAAAAAAACCACATCCCCCGGAAACCATTTTTCCAGATTTCCTGGATCTGCACTATTAAAATCTGTAATAAGCGAGCTTGCATTTCTCTGGAAAAATATCTCCATATTCTGTATCCTTCTATAATCTATATCAATATCTGTGGCTCTTTGATTCCATAATTTCTGAAGAGGATATTCATCAAAATTTTCTTTGATATCTTCATTTATTATTATTCTTAAATCATAACCGGCTTCCTTAAAAGCCCTTGCAATTATGTCAGTATTCAGAGCCCACTCGGCTGGCGGATCCCCACCTTTATAATAATTTGGCTCCTGTGAACCTTCTATAAATATATTTTTTGACTTTATCTCCAGTTGCTTTTTGGCACCAAGAACAATATCTTTTGCATCATTATTTCCGTTTCTGTTATAATCCGTTTTTACATCTATATCATCCAGATCTATCAGCCTATATCTTGGGAGAATTTCGGAAAGAGCTGTTTCTGGTTCAAAAGTAGCTTTAAAATCATATTGTCCTGTACTTAGTATTACTATAAAGATTACGAACAATATAAGCATTACTATTATTAAAAATGTTCCCCTGTATGATTTTGCCATCATGATTAAAAAAAGAATTTCCTGTTTTATTATTTATAAACAATATTCTAAAACAAATTTATTACCGAAAAATCAAGTCCGGATATGTTTATTTTAAACAAACCAAGAAGATAAATGATACCAAAGACAATAATCAGAAAAACAAACAAATAAATAAAAGCCAGGGAAAGCTTTGAAAATATTATATTTTCATTATAGATATCCATTTTCCCGGAAAGCCCTGAAATCAGTATTCTCAAAATGGATGCAGTAAAAAAA
>DNFX01000073.1 GCA_003486795.1 Actinomycetota bacterium | reverse complement strand
AGATATTCTTCCAACGATCCGTCGAACTCTCGCCAGGCAGCCCATTCTTCGTCATTAGAAAGAATATCTTCTGGCGTATCAAGATCAATCTTTTGATCTCCGGATTTTAAATCGCAAAGCCAGATTTCATAAAACGAATCCCAAGGGTGATTGAATGTGTTACTTCCTAACCAAGAAGTGAAAATTTTCCCGTTCCTGGCGTCAAGGTAACTATAAGCCGTCCCGGAATGCATGTAACTATTTGCCATTTCGAATGTATCGCGGAATACATCCGAAATATTCAAATCGTCAATTTTTTCTTCTAAATCCTCTCTGGTAAGGATTTCAAACTCTCGGAAACCTTCGCTTTGGCCATAACCAGGAATTTTAACTGTTGTCATTAATTTTAAGTTTTCAGCATTAATTTTAATCATTTTTAATATCTCCTTTTTTTGTTTATTAAGGATATTTTTTATATATCCTTTTTAATGTTACTTTGTAAATTTAAAGTGACATTAAAAAGGATATTATTACCGCTGCCGTACCTAAATTATCACACTATCGCTAATATGATTAACTTTTTTGATATGGTAGCGATTTTGTAACAAGTATCTATATACTGTTATGTTTTGCAATATGTTTGCAATTTATCAATTTTACAACGGATTAACCCCGTAACCCTCCTATACATTCAGGCCATTGATTTTTTGCAATGATTCGCAAATGATATAGTATATTTTTTGATACTTGCTATTATATCCTTTTTTTTTTTTTTTTTTTTTGTAGTTTTTTGGTAGCTGATTCAAGAGAATAATTTTGGTAGAGTTTATATTTACTAATTTTCCAGTTTTTCCAATAACTCCTCTGGTAGTTATTTTTCGAACCGATAGACCGTAGAACATTCGTTCTACCAAAATTATTCCCTTCAAGATTGATTATTTTAGCGCAATCCATTTTTATTAAATGGATAAATTTCCCCGGTTATTATGCGTCACGGGTTTAGCTCTAGTATGTATTTTACGCTTGTTTTATTAGCATTAACCCCTTTCTGGTGATTTCTGAGGAATAAGTTACTGTAAAGTGAAGTATACTCAAGATCTGTTAAGTGTGCGCCTCAGTATCGGCAATCTGAGTGACCGCCAGTTTGGTGTGTTGCGTGTGTGCTGCTGTTGGTATGGCATACCCTGTAAGATGGTTTATCGTGTCCTTACAGTGACACTAGCAACATGGTATATGTATTAGTTTAGACATACTTGCGGCCCAGAGGAACCGCTTTTAGTAGTAGATTTGTTGCTGCCTTGCGTAGTTCGTTTTTGAAGATAATTCATTCTATCATAGGCGAGGATGGTATGTCAATACTATAGGTAGAAATATTTTTGTATTCTGAAAAATAAAAAACCTGCTTGCTGGCAGGTTAATTATTGTATGGCCTTAGTTCATAGTCTTTAATCTCCTGTGCCGTCAGTTCTCTGTCATAAGCAATAATCCCGAATCTACCTTTCATATGGTTAACGTCTATAAATCCTTTTGGCTGACAGCCAAGACTAAAGCCGCGATATAGATATTCGTACCAGTATATACCCTGTTTTTTTATTTGCATTTTCAACACTCCTTTAAAATTACTACTAAATATAGTATAGCAAAAATAAGGGTTAATGTAAATAAATATTTTTGTAATCTTTGGGGATATAGCAAAGAGATATTTCAAGGCTTGCGTGAATGGCCTGAGAGAAGAGAAAATAAGATTTAGGATGAAATTATTAGGGAGAAGGTGGAATGGAATAGAAGGGAAGTATGGGAGTTTGGGAGGGTAAGAGATGAAAATGTGAAATAAGGATGGAAGGAAAGAAATAAATAGAAATAAAAATATTGATACAGTGGATTTCTTTCCGCGAATAGCGGAAAAAATACGCTGTGCCTCTCTGGCAAGAGACCGCCGGTAGGCAAAGGAGGAGAATAAAAACTTTGTCACTTTATAAGGACATTATTAAGAGACATTATATAATATACCTTATAAAGTGACAAAGTTTATTTTTATATTCTTAACAATAATTCTGTAAGTTCTTCTTGAGCATCTAAATAAACATCTTCAGTCAATTTAAAAAATTTACTTAATGCTAATTCATTAGCTTCACCTATAATATGTTTTAAAAATTCTTCTACTTGCTTATCATATTCTTTTTGACTCTTTTCTAAATTGTANNCATTAATCACTTTATTATTAAGTATTAATCTTTCTTTATCTAATTCTATTTGTTCCAATGTTTTTATTATATGTTCCCTGGTAAATAAAATTTTAATATCATTATAAATATAGTTAATATTATATTCTTCTTTTAATAATATGTTAATCCTATTGTAAAATTCTTTATGTTTGAATTTTAAATGTACTAAAGTAATACTTTCTAACTTCATTTCATTTAATACAATTTCTTTAATAGCAGTTATATTTTTCTTTTCCTCATCTGTTGCCGGTCTTATGTTACCTTTTTAAATTCTTCTGTCTGAATACGTTCTGATCCGTATTTGTTGCGTATATAATCCATTGATTGAGATTTTTTATTAAATGTTTGCTTATACTCTTCAGGCCGAAAATACCACATTATTTTTTTACTTGCCCAGTGATAATTATTTGCCTTGAATATATCCTTATACTGTTTAGTGTTACCTGATACCCATACCCAAGAGCCACATATTTCTATTTCAATGCCGGGAAGGTGAATTATTGCATTGATAGCTTCCCTATAACCGTCATTTACTGAGTGACCGGCTTTTTTAGTGTTAAACCGCTGTTCATTGTTCATATGTGCGGTTATGTAATCAAATAAGGTTTCATATTCCGAATTGATTTCTTTCATAATTTGATCAT
>DNFX01000064.1 GCA_003486795.1 Actinomycetota bacterium | reverse complement strand
AATTCGGTATTTTTACTGTTTCTGCAGTAATAATAGTTGTTTTATATGCTTTGTTTATATTTATTATGAGCAGAACATCATTCGGAGTGCATGTGTATGCAATGGGTGGCAATCCTGAATTTGCCAGAATGGCAGGAGTCAATGTAAAAAGGGTAAGAATAATTACTTATATTATTTCTGCTTGCCTGGCAGTTGTGGCAGGGTTTGTTATTTCTGCAAGAACAACTACAGGAATTCCGACAATAGGTTCTTCTTTTCAGCTGGATAGTCTTACTGCGGTAATAATAGGAGGAGCCAGTTTTGCAGGAGGAATGGGATTTGTGGCCGGGACACTTGCAGGAGCAATACTTGTGTCTGTAATTAGTAATGTACTTAATATTGCCAGCGTATCTACATTCTATCAGTACATAGCTACTGGTGGTATTTTATTGTTAGCCATGATTATAAATTCAAGAAAGAAGTAACTTTTTAAAGGATTATTTTAATGAAAAGTTCTGATATAAATTTTGAAGACAAACAAAAGAAGAGTTTTGGAGAAATTGCTGCAAAGGTTTTCAGAACCGGAGGCGTATATCTCGCATTTCTATTCTTAATTATTATTATAGCAATTGTTGCTCCCGCTACACTGGAACCGCTGCATATACTGGACATGTTGAGAAATGGTTCTGTGCTTGGAATAATCGTTATAGCACAAACTCTTCTTATACTTATAAGGGGTATAGACTTGTCAGTAGGTGCTCATGCAATTTTTATAATGCTGCTTGTTGACGGTGTTTCAATGGGAAATCCCAGAAAAACTTTTCTGGTGATAGTTATAGCGCTTCTTGTAGGAATTGCTATCGGTTTGCTTAATGGTATTCTGGTAGTCAAATTAAAAATCGAGCCCCTTGTAAGCTCACTGGGAGTAATGTCTTTGATTGTAGGTATTAGTTACATATATACAAAAGGTTTCGGTAAGGGAGGAGCCCCGCCGCTAATCAGACAGCTGGGTTCAGGGCAGATAGGTGTTATTCCCTATTCAGCAATAATATGGGCTGTGCTGACAATTATCTTTATTTTTATACTTAAAAAAACAGTTTTCGGGAGAAAAATCTACACGATAGGTTCAAATCCCACTGCTGCTTCTATCGTAGGTATAAATGTTACAAGCGTATCTCTTCTTGTTTATGCAATAAGCGGGCTTTTGGTATCGATAGGAGGTATCCTTCTTGCTGGATATCTCAGCAATCCGACACTTGTTGGCGGTGAAACGTATCCGCTTGATTCTATTGCTGCAGTTATACTCGGAGGCACGACATTTGCAGGAGGGAAAGGTGGTGTAGGAGGTTCTATTGTCGGTACTCTTATAATGGTTTTTCTTGCAAGCCTACTTAACATTCTGGGTCTTGGGCATCCATGGAAGCTCATGATTCAGGGAATAATTATTTTATTATTAGTATTTAGTTATACAGGAAGAAGTAAAGCAAATTAAATGGAAAGAGAACAAATTTTAAACATAAACAATGTATCCAAAAATTTTATTGGTGTTCATGCCTTAAAGGATGTTTCTCTATCTTTTTATAAAGGCGAGATCCATGCTTTGGTTGGTGAAAATGGTGCAGGCAAATCTACATTAAGCAAAATAATATGTGGTGTTTATGAAAATGATACAGGTAACATAGTTTTTAAAGACCAGCCTCTTCCCAAAGGGAATCCTATAAAAGTAAAAGAAGCAGGTATTTCAATGATTCCCCAGGACCTTGGTCTTATTCCGAGACTCAGTGTTATGGAAAATATATTTCTGGGACGGGAAAAAACAAAAGCAGGTATCACGGATCTTCGTTATCTTAAAGAAACCTGCAGCAAAATTCTTGATGACATAGGAATAAAACTTGATCTTAACATGCCTGTAAACCGTTTATCAATTGATCAGCAGCAGTTTGTTGCCATTGCCAGGGTGTTAACTTCGAATTCTGAACTTATAATACTTGATGAACCTACAGCCACGCTTTCCGAAAGCGAAGTTGATACATTATTCAGGATAATCGATAATCTCAAAAAGAAAGGTATCACAATAATTTATATTTCCCATCGCCTGGATGAGATATACAGAATTGCAGACAGGGTTTCCATATTAAAGGATGGAGTTCTTGTAAAAACTGGGAATGTAAGTGAGATAAGCAAAGATGAGCTTATAAATAATATGGTGGGAAGAACACTTTCAAATACTTTTCCTGAAAAGAGGAAATCTCCTTCAGAAAAAGTAATGCTGGCAGTAAAAGATATCAGCGTAAAAGGTAGACTGCATGATGTTTCACTTGATATTATGGAAGGAGAGATTCTGGGGATAGGAGGCCTTATCGGTATGGGCCAGACTGTTCTTTTGAACTCTATCTTCGGGAATATTCCTTTAAGCAGCGGTCATTTTGAATTTCATAGTTTGCAGTACCATAAAACCAATCCATCTTTATCAATAAAAATGGGTATAAATTATATTTCAAGTGACAGGCGTACTGAGATGCTTTTCATGAATCGTTCTGTAAAGGAAAATATATCGATTGCGACAATCGGAGATTATCAGAATTCCGGTGTGGTTATTTCACGAAAAGAAAACAGTGTTGTAGATTCCAAAATAAAGGAATTTAATATTTCCGTTTCGGGGAGAGAGCAGGAAATACAATTTTTAAGTGGAGGTAATCAGCAGAAAAGTATTCTTGCAAGATGGCTTATTCATGAACCGAAAATACTTTTACTGGATGAACCCACTCAGGGAATAGATGTCGGTACCAAAGAAGATATATATCGTTCTCTCAGAAATCTGGCAAACAAGGGAATTGCAATCGTGGTTGTTTTCAGTGATATGAATGAGCTTATCGGTATGTGTGACAGAATTGCTGTATTTTACGAAGGGAACCTTATAAAGATATTTTCTGCAAGTCAGGCAAGCGAAGAAAAGATAATGGCGGCCGCAAGCAATAATTACAGGGAATAATATATTTGAAATAAAATTTGAGCTT
>DNFX01000248.1 GCA_003486795.1 Actinomycetota bacterium | reverse complement strand
GCAAAGCCAAAATGCAGTATTTATGGGATGTTGAGGGGAAAAAATATACAGATTTTACTTCCGGATACGGATGTCTGAATGTTGGCCATTCCAATCCTGAAGTAATAAAAACACTAAAAGAACAAATAAGTAATATAATCCAGCCTTCGAATATTTTTTATAATATTCCACAGGTAGAGCTTGCAGAAAAACTTTGTCTGCTCACTGGCTTTGGAGAAAAAGTATTTTTTTCAAACAGCGGTGCTGAAGCAGTAGAGGGTGCCATAAAACTTGCAAGAAAATACTCAACTGACAGGTATGGGAAAAATAGATATGAAATAATAACCTTTAATAAGTCTTTTCATGGAAGGACACTGGGGGCTCTTGCAGCAACAGCTCAGGCAAAAAAACAGAATATGTTTGAACCGTTATTAAGTGGTTTCAAATATTCTGACATAAATAATATCGAATCTGTAAAAGAAAAGATAAATGTTAATACATGTGCAGTGATAATAGAGCTTGTACAGGGAGAAGGCGGTATAAATATCTGTGATAAGGAATTTATAATTGAATTAGAGAGAATATGCAAAGAAAATGACCTATTATTAATAATTGATGAGATTCAGACTGGTTTTTCAAGGACAGGTTCCTTATTTGCATATCAGCAATACGATATTATTCCCGATATAATAGTTGTAGCGAAAAGTCTTGGTGGAGGAATGCCTATCGGTGCTGTAATATCGACAGATAAAATATGTTCAGCTTTTACTCCTGGAACTCATGGCTCGACTTTCGGAGGAAATGCTGCTTCCTGTTCTGCAGGGATAGCAGTAATCAAATATCTGCTGGACAATGATCTTGCAGCCAGGGCAAGAGTTCTTGGTGAATATCTTTCTTCTAAATTGAAAAAACTACAGTTTAAATATGATATTATAAAAGAGATAAGGGGTCTGGGGCTGATGCTTGCTATTGAATTTAAAAAGCCTATAGCACCTGAATTAATGAAAAGTGCACTTGAAAACGGACTGATACTTAACAGGGTATCAGAAAATACAATAAGATTTTTACCATCTCTTGTAATAAATAAAAAAAATATTAATTTTCTTATAAATTTTCTTGATAAATATTTAGAAAAGGAAACAGAAAAATGAAAAGTAATATGAAAAAAGATTTCCTTACACTGATGGATTATTCAAAAGAAGAAATACTTGCAATTCTTAATATGGCAAGAGAAATAAAAACAGATCCCGGCAGTTACAGTAATATCCTTAAAGGCAAGAATATCGCATTATTATTTGACAAACCATCGACCCGCACAAGGGTTTCTTTTGAAGTGGGGATAAATCAGCTTGGAGGCAATTGTCTTGTACTTGATTCAAAAAACCTTCAGCTCGGCAGAGGTGAAACTTATGCCGATACTGCAAAGATTTTTGATGCATATCTGGATGGTGTTGTTATCAGGACTTTTAAACAGGAGACTATAGTCACAATGGCAAAAAACTGTTCAATTCCGGTGATAAATGCACTGACAGACAGTTACCATCCCTGCCAGATACTAGCAGATCTCCAGACTCTGATTGAAAAGAATCTTTTATTCAGAAAAAATTTTAAATTCATATATTTCGGAGATCCGAACAATGTATCAAACAGCCTGTTGATAGGGTTTACAAAACTTGGAATTGATATAACTATTTGCTCTCCTGAATCATTTAAAACTGATAACTGTCTTATGGATTATCTTAAAACTGAATCAGCAATAAGTGGAAACACTATTTATATTGAAAATGATCCCATAAAAGCAGTTTATGAGGCTGATGTTATTTATACAGATGTGTGGGTCAGCATGGGGCAGGATGAGGAAAAAGAGAAGATAGAAAAAATGATGCCTTATCAGATTAACAGTAAACTTTTAAAACTTGCAAAGAAAGATGTCAAAGTAATGCACTGTCTTCCCGCACACAGAGAAATGGAAATTACATCAGAAATACTTGACAGTGATCATTCCATAGTATGGGAGCAGGCAGGTAACAGACTTCATGCACAGAAAGGCCTGCTAAAATTTCTATATGACAGATAAGATGATTTAAAATAATAATTATTAATCAGTAAAAATGATGGGAAATAAAAAAAGAATAAAAGATATAGTAAATATAATAAATACCAGGAAAATATCCTCACAGGAAATGCTTATAAAAGAGTTAAAATTATTGGGATATAATGTCGCACAGTCTACAATTTCGAGAGACTTAAGAGATATAAGGATTATAAAAAAGAGGAATCTGGAAGGTGAGGAATTTTTTGTACTGGACAATAATATAGTCGAAGAGCGAAAAACAATAAGTATGGATAAATTTATCTCCAAGGCAAGGGAGAGCATCATTTCTGCAAGACAAGCAGGTAATATTATTGTTATCAGAACTTATCCTGGTGAAGCACAGGGAGTTGCAGCAGTAATGGATCAGATGAATTTTTCAGAAATTCTTGGAACTGTTGCCGGAGATGATACCATAATCTGTATACTTGAAAATATTGAAAGCTCTGAAAAGCTTATAGAGATGATTAAAAATTTTTAAAAATTATTTAGGATAATTTAAGGAGTATAAATGACAGATAAATTGATATTGGCATATTCAGGTGGTCTTGATACTACTGTTGCCATAAAATGGCTGCAGGAAAATTATAATGTGGAGATTATTGCTGTTCTTATCAATCTAGGGCAGCCAGAGGATCTTGAAGATGCCCATAAAAGAGCGCTGGATACCGGAGCAAAAAAAGCATATATAATCGATGTCAGGGAAGAATTTATAAAAGACTATGTTTTTCTGACTTTGAAGGCTAATTCAAAATATGAGAAACAGTATTCGCTTGCTACTGCAATAGCAAGACCTCTTATTGCAAAAAAACTTGTAGAATTTGCCATGAAAGAAAATGCTGGCAAGATAGCACACGGATGTACAGCTAAGGGAAATGACCAGGTACGGTTTGATGTAGGTATAAGGAGCCTCAATCCTGATATTGAAATAATTGCGCCTATGAGGCTGTGGAAGCTTTCAAGAGAAGAAGAAATAGCCTATGCCCAGAAGCATAATATTAAAATAAATGTTTCCAAAAAAAAGATATACAGCATTGATGAAAACCTGTGGGGGAGGAGCATAGAGTGCGGAGTTCTTGAAGATCCTTATAATGAACCTCCCGAAGATATTTACAAATGGACAGAAATAAAAGTAAAGCCGGGAGATAGCGAATATGTAGATATAGATTTTGAAAATGGTGAACCTGTTGCATTAAATGACAGATCAATGTCTCCTGCAGCACTTGTCCTTGAGTTGAATCTGATTGCCGGAAGATATGGTATAGGAAGAATAGATATGGTCGAAAACAGACTGATAGGAATAAAATCAAGAGAAATATATGAAGCACCGGCGGCCGAAGTCCTTATTGAAGCACACAGACATCTTGAGAATCTTGTTAACGACAGGGAACTTATACATTACAAATATATAATAGAGGAAAAATTCTCAGAAATGATTTATTACGGATTGTGGTTTACTCCCCTAAGAGAATGTATAGAGAAATTCATCATAGAAAGCCAGAAGTATGTTACAGGAAGAGTCAGGGTGAAGCTTGGATATAAAAATTTTGCAGTAGTTGGGAGAAAATCAGAACATTCTATTTATGATTTTTCACTTGCGACTTATGACAAAAGTGATTCTTTTAATCCTAAACACTCTGAAAGCTTCATAAAGATGTGGGGTTATCCATATGAAATACTTGCCAGAAAAGGAAGAAAAAATGGATAAATTATGGTCCGGCAGGACAAATGGCTTGGTTGACAACCATGCAGAAATTTTCATGAACTCTGTAAATGAAGATAAAAAACTCCTGAATTTTGATATTATCGGAAATATTGCATATTCAGCAGCTTTAAAAAAAATAGGAATCATTAATAAAAATGATTTCAGTCTTATTATTGAAGGCTTCAGGAAGCTGAGGGTTATTTTTAAAGATGATAATCTTCTGACAGATTATGAAGACGTGCATAGTGCGGTTGAAAGTGAGCTGAAAAAGATCATAGGTGATATTGCAGGAAAGATACATACAGGCAGAAGCAGAAATGATCAGGTGATTCTTGATGAGAAACTTTTTTTAAAAAACTATATCATAGAACTGATGAGCTCTCTGACAAAATTAAAGAATAATCTTGTTGAAATTGCTGAAAAAAATAAAGATGTTATTTTCCCGGCATATACACACATGCAGAAAGCGCAGCCTGTTCTTTTTGCGCATTATATTCTTTCTTATTTTGAAAAATTTTACAGGGATTTTAAAAAGCTAAGTGAATGTTTTGAAATTATGGATATTATGCCCCTGGGTTCGGGAGCATGTTCCGGAAGCGGTTATCCCATTGATACAGATTATCTGATGAAACTGTTAAGATTTAAATCTTTAACTAATAACAGTATGGATGAAGTGTCAAGCAGAGATTATATTCAGGATATTGTTTATTCTTTAAGCTGCATAATGATTCATTTAAGCAGAATATGTGAAGACTTTATAATATATAATTCATCCGAGTTTTCATTTATTGATATCAGCGATAATTTCAGTACCGGAAGCAGTATAATGCCACAGAAAAAAAACCCTGACATTCTTGAACTGATAAGAGGCAAAAGTGCGATTGTAACCGGAAATCTGATACAGATAATAGTTCTTCAAAAAGGTTTACCATCGACGTATAACAGAGATCTTCAGGAAGACAAAAAAATATTGTTTCAGGCAGCAGAAGAAACACTGAAATCTACAGAGATATTTGCAGATATTTTAAAAAATATAAATCTGAATAAAAAGATAATTAAGGCTAATCTTGAAAAAGGCTTCCTGGAAGCAACAGATGTTGCTGATTATCTTGTCAGGAAAGGTGAAAGCTTCAGAAATGCCCATCATATTACAGGCAAACTTGTTAATTACTGTATAAAAGAAAATAAAAGTTTCAAAGAACTTTCCAGAAATGAACTTATGATGTTCAGCGGATTGTTTGATGAAGATTTCCAGCAAAAGACAGATATGAAAAGCTGTGTTGATTCAAAGATTACTTTTTGTGGCACTAACAGCAGAAATGTAGAAACAAAATTAAAAACAGCACATAATAGATTAAAAGCTATTGAGGATGAAATAAACAAATTTAAAAAAAGAAATACATCAGCAGAAGAGCTTCTAGAGGAAATAAAAAATGAAATGGATTGAAATTTATGAAAAAGGAATAAAAACAGGACTTGAAAATGATTTAAGATCAGATATTGATAATAAGGTATTTTATGCACTGGAGAAAAATCCATATCCGGATTCATTAATTATCACCGGAGATATTGGAAAAACGATAAAAACTCTTTTTGTTTCAATAGATATAGATGTTTCTGTAATACTACTTGTAAACCAGCTGATAAAAAATGGTATAAAGATAGATGGAATCCTGTCACATCATCCAACCGGACAAGGGTTATATAATATTAATGAAGTCATTCATCTTCAAAAAGAAAACTGGCAGAAAATCGGAATAAAAGAAGCAGATGCACAAAAACTATATGAAAAAATTTACCGTGAAGAGAGTCTGGACCTCAGAGGTAATTATAATAGTCCTGAAAATGCTGCCTGCCTTCTTAATATACCCTTAATGTGTATACATACGCCAGTTGATAATATAATCCAGGTTTTTTTTGATAAATTTTTTAAAGATAAGAATAACCTAAGTGTCGATGAGGCTCTTAGTGAAATTAAAGAAATACCTGAATGTAAAATGGCTTCTGAAAAAGGAGATGAACCGTTTATTATAAAAAGCCCAGGAGCAAAAATTGTAGGCAGATATTTTATAGATATGACTGGAGGAGTGGATCCTCCTGATGAAATTTTTAGATTATTGAAAAAAGCCGGAATTGATACAATAATTGGTATGCATTACAATCCTGATAATATAAATAGCATAATTAAAAGCAGATTATCTGCAATTATCTGCGGTCATATGGCATGTGATTCCATAGGGATGAATATTTTTTGTGATCTGCTTGAAAAAGAGGGTATAAGCATTGTAAACGGTCCCGGACTTTATCGTCATAGAAGAAATGAATAAAATTGAATTAGTAGTTCCAGCCGGCGGGTATGAGCAGATGAAATCAGCTGTTCTTGCTGGTGCAGACAGTATTTATGCCGGTTTTGAGAAATATAGTGCAAGAGCATATGCAGATAATTTTAATTTAAAAAATCTTGAAAAAGCATCAATATTCTGTCATTCAAATGATGTAAAACTCTATCTTGCCCTCAATACTATAATAAAAGAAGATGAATTATATGATTTAATTGATTTTATTGATGAAATAACAGACAAAATAGAAATAGATGCCTTTATTATCCAGGATCTTGCATTATTGAAGATTATTCATAATCTTGCTCCAAAAATACCTGTTCATGCAAGCACGCAGATGAATACCCATAACAGCTTTTCTGCAGAATTTTTAAAAAATCTAGGGGTAAAAAGAATAATTCTTGCAAGAGAGATGACTATTAGAGAAATAGCTGAAATAGTCAGAAGAAATATTGCAGATATTGAGATCTTCTGCCACGGCTCTCAGTGCTATTCATATTCAGGACAGTGCTATTTCAGTTCATCAGTAGGACAAAGAAGCGGAAACAGGGGAACATGTCCGCAGCCATGCAGAATGAGGTACAGACTGATTGACAAAGAAAATAGCAGGAATATTGATCAGGAAGGCTTTTTTTTAAGCAAATGTGACCTTTCATTAATTGAAAAATTACCGGAAATTATTAATGCAGGTGTCAGAGCGCTCAAAATAGAAGGAAGAATGAAAACACCTGAATATGTGGCAATAGTTACAAGCATATATAGAAAATATATTGATATTTTTTATGATGGCATAGATTATACAGTCGATAATGAAGATATACAGAAACTTAAACAGGTATTCTCAAGAAAATTAAACTGGGGATATTTTTATGAAAAATATCCGAAGAATATAATTTCTGATAAAAAATCCGGCAGTACAGGAAATCTTTTCGGAAGAATTTCAGGTCTTGAAATCGGAAAAGATAAAAAAGTGATGATTATTGATTCGGAAATGAATTTGAAAAAGGATGATATTCTGGAAATATGGACAAAGAAAGGTAATGAAAGAATAAGAATAAAAAATTTTATAAGAAAGATCGGAAAGAATAAAAACATAAAGAAAGCAAAATATAAAATTGAAACAGATAAAAAGATTTTTTTTGCTATCGGAGACAGGGTTTTCAGATATTTTGATAAGAGTCTGGATGAGGAAATAGAGGAGATATTAAAAAGAAGCCCTAAATCAAATGACAGAATAAGAAAAAATAAAGAAGAAAAAGAATCATGCGGTATCTCAGTCAAAAAGAAAGCATTAAAAGATTTAAAGGGCAGTATAATTCATAATGACCCAGACAAAAAGGAAAAAATTTACAGAACTGTTTCATCGTTTGAGGCCGATAACTTCATTTCTTTGATAGTAAGCAATATTGATTATTTTAATTATATTATCCGGGAAATTAACTCTTTTAAAAACAAATTCCCGGAGAATAGCGGAATTCAAGTAAATCTGATACTTGATCTTTTCAATATTGACAGAAAAGCCTATGCTGAAAAAAACAAGACATTTACTGAAAGATTGCTTGATTTTAATTATTTAAATAAAAATAATAATATCAATTTTTATTTCGCGACCCCTCCGATAGCTTATGATGATTATATAAGCGATATATTTAAATCCATGGAAAATCTTATACAGCATGATTTTTGTAATTTTTATATATCAAATTATTCTTTTTTGTACTTTCTTTATAAACTTAAAGAATACAAAGATAAGATTATCAGCATTATACTTGCTCATAATTTAAACATAACCAACTCTTTCGCCCTGGCTGAGTTAGTAAGAACAAAACCACAAAATATATTCATAAAGGAAATTATTTTTTCAACAGAAATAACAATAGAGGAAATAAATAATACTCTTGTAGATTTTTATGGAAAGATTCTGAATAAAAATGATGAATTATTTTTGCCAGCAGCATCATTATATTCATACGGTTATCTTCCAATAATGAATGCAAGAGTAAGATATGATTTTTCAGGTAAAAAAGATAATAATATCTGCCTGATGGATAAAAAAAATTTCTCTTTCATGGTTAAAAACAATTTTATGGGAAATACTGTTATTTTCAATTCAAAAAAGCATAATCTTATCAGTGAAACCGGGAATATGATTCAGAAGCTTGTCAATGGTTTTGTAATAGATGCAGGAATGTTGAAAATCGAAGAAGTCCTGTTTGCCCTGAATTCATNNGATTCAAAATATTTCAAAGATTTCACAAAAGGTAACTCAGTAAAAAAAATAATATAATAATATAAGATAAATTCAGTTTTCTGTTATTTTTTTATTTCAAATCAGTTTTTATAAGTTTCAGGTTCCGGAAGAACTGNNTGGTTGAGGAAGAAGACGATGTGGTGGTTGAATCTCCCTGAGTGCTGGTAGTGGTTGGCTCCTGGTTATCTTCTGTTTCAAGGATAATTTTGCTTCCAAATTCTGCAAATGTATTTCCTTCAGGAGTCTGTGAAACTACTTTTGTTTTGGGGTCTTCGCTGCCTATTATTTCTATTGTAAAGCCCAGAGATAAAATAATGTTAACAGCATTTGAGTTCTGCATTCCGGTTACATCAGGAACTTTTATTCCCTTGCTTACAGTAATGGTTATTAGCTGCCCCTTGTCATAAGTTGTCTGTGCAGCCGGAGATTGCTTAAAAACAAAACCTATGGGGGATTTATTTTCTTCTTCAAGTATTGTTATATTTACAAAGCCTGCATTTCCTAATTTATTTAATGCTTCCTGTTTACTTAATCCGATAACATCAGGAACAATCTGTGAAGGATTTTCTCCTTTGCTTATAAAAATAGTAATTTCAGTTTCTGCTGATATTTCTGTACCCGGAGAAGGGTTCTGGCTATATATAAGGTCTGCTGGCTGGGAATTGCTGTAATCAAATACTATATTTGATATGGAAATTCCCAAATCTTTAAGAATATTTTCAGCTGAATTTTTTGTCTGGCCACTCAGATCGGGCATTATTATTTTTTCAGTTCCCTTGCTTATAAAAATTGTAACTGAAGGATTAATATTGTCCTGAAATTCAATTAGTGTGCCTGGCAATGGATCTGTTTTAAAAATAATATCCCTGTCATATTCGTTATTTGTTTCTGTCAGTTCATTTACGATAAAGAACATTTCAGTAAGCAGCTGCCTGCCCTGATCAGCGTTTAATCCGATAATATCTGGAACAGTCATCTTATTATGAATATCACAATATTTTGTAGGTATTTCTCCTTTTACAAATAATCTGAACTCAAGATTTTCAGGAGGACACAGAAAAGTGGGTAATTTGCCTGAGTCCCTGCAAACCTGTATTTCATTTAAACCATCTTCCGGGATTTTGAACTGAGTCACAGGCCTGTCTTTTAAAGCTTCACTCATAAATTCACGCCAGATTTCTGCAGGATATGATCCTCCGGTAATATTTCTGTCATTTATCGGTTCCATAGGCTTGTTGCTATCCTGATAACCCATCCATACAATTGTTACAAGTTCAGGAGAATAACCGGCAAACCATGCATCTCTTAGGTCACTTGTTGTGCCTGTCTTTCCTGCACAGGGTCTTCCTATATTTGCATTTTTTCCTGTTCCTTCAGATATAACTCTCTGAAGTATCTGGGTTACCAGAAAAGCTTCAGGCTCATCAAGTATTCTTTTCACTTCAGAATCTTTGTCAGGCTCATATTCAAAAAGTACTTTTCCTTTTGAATCAGTGATTTTTGTTATGCATACTGGTTCATTGTATAAACCTCCTGAAGCAAGAGTCGAAAATATTTTGCTTACATCAAGAGGTGTTATACCCTGTTCCAGGCCGCCAAGACCGATTGCGGGATTATTTCCTATATCATATATATTCATATTATTTAAAAGCTTTTCAATATTATCTGCTCCTATTTCCATGGTCAGTTGTGCGTATACAACATTAACAGAATGTATGGTAGCATCTATTATACTCATATTTTCCCCAAATTTCTGGCCTCCATAATTATCAACAGTCCATGGTTCTGAGCCAGGGATATCTATAGATATCGGCCCATTAGGATTATAGGTCTTCTGGGGAGTTATATTCTGTCTTATTGCTTCCATTAATACCGGAACTTTAAAAACAGAACCTGGTTGTCTTTTTCCCTGTGTTGCTATATTAAACTTGCTGACATTATAATCTTTACCGCCGACCATTGCATATATATATCCACTGTTGGGATCTACTGAAACAAGAGAATATGAAGGTTCTATGGGATTTTGGAAAACTTTACTGAATGAATTTTCAGCCACGACCTGTAATTCTTTATCCAATGTGGTATATATCCTCAGGCCACCCTTAAATACATCATAATCTGAAAATTTTTTTTCATACAGTTGTTGTTTTACATAATCAATAAAATACGGAGCAAATCTTTCATCAGTATCTGAGTTTCCCAATCCATCCATATTTACAACAACAGCTTCTTGCACCGCTTCATTATACTGGCCAGAACTAATATAACCCTGTTCAAGCATAAGACCCAGTACGATATTTCTTCTTTTTTTTGCTTTTTCGATATCGTTGAAAGGACTGTATACTTCAGGATATCTTAAAAGCCCTGCCAGCAGAGCAGCTTCAGAAATAGAAAGGTTTTCAGCTGTTTTATTGAAATATGTTTGTGCAGCTTTTTCAATTCCATAGGAACCCGAACCGAAATAAACAGTGTTAAGATACATTTCAAGAATCTTATCTTTTGTATAATGCCTTTCCAGCTGGATCGCTATCAAAGCTTCATCCACTTTTCTCCTGATAGTCTTTTCATGTGAGAAATAAATATTTTTAACATATTGCTGGGTAATCGTACTTGCCCCCTGTGCGTATCCTCCAGCTCTGATATCAGCAATAAGAGCACCTATAATTCTTCTGTAGTCAACTCCTTCATGAGAGTAGAATCTTTTATCTTCCACAGCTACAACTGCATTTTTTATGTTTTCAGACATCTTTGAAAAAGATATTATCTCTCTGTTCTCAGTTGCATGAAATTCTGTAAGCAGGGAGCCATCTATCGCATAAACTTTTGATGTTTCTGCAATGGGGGAAGGGTTAAGATCTTCGAGATCCGGAACAGTTGCAAGATAATATAATGCTATCGCTCCAAAAATGACGGCTGCCAGACAAAATAATATTATAAATGCTATAAATATCTTAAATGCGCAGCCTTTTTTTGGTTTTTTTATTTTTTTATTTATTTTCTCTGATAACATGATTAAAAATATTAAATCAATTTTTTATTTTTATAAATACTTTTCAGTTTTTGTATTTTTTAATATATAATATTGAAAATCAATCAGCTAATAATTTGAAAATAATGTTCAGATTAATACTAAAAGAATTAAAAAGTCATTCACCCTTTACGAGTATTGGTGCTTTAACAGGTTTGGTAGTCCTTATGCTGTTTATAAACCTGCCATATAATACATCATACAGAATATTTTATATTTTACATCCGCTCCATGTTTTTTTAAGTGCTTTTGTAACGACTTCAATGTATCTGCTGCATATAAGTGAAAACAAGAAAACAAAAATAATTCCCATGATTTTAATCGGATATTTCGGCTCAGTAGGTATTGCTTCCATAAGTGACTCAGTCATACCTTTTCTGGGTGAAATTCTTCTTGGTATGCCAAATACAGGCGTCCATCTTGGTTTTATAGAAGAATGGTGGATTGTTAACCCTGTCGCATTCTTAGGTATACTGCTTGCTTATTTTAAGCCATCTACCAAGTTTCCGCATGCCGGACATGTGCTTTTGAGTACATGGGCATCATCTTTTCATATAATAATGTCTGCAGGTACAGACATTAAATGGTATCTGTATATAATTATTTTTTTATTTCTATTTATTGCTGTATGGATACCCTGCTGTACAAGCGATATAGTATTTCCTTTATTATTTGTTAAGCTGAAAAAGAAAACCAATTAGATATTTATTTGAATTTATATTTAATATCTGATGAAAAATTTCAGGCATTAAAACAGCATTCATTCAGTTTTTGATTTTATGGAAATTAGATATTAATTGTGCTAATATTGTTTTACTTTTTAAGCATATGGCTGATTAATATATTTAGAAGCAACTGGTTATTTCAAGATATTTATGGAAAAAAATGTTGAAAAGCAATTAGAGATAATATTGCAGGGTGCTCAGGATGTACTTTTACTGGATGAACTTAGAGAACTTGTAAGCGAATCATTAAAATCACAGAAACCTCTTATTGTAAAATTGGGACTTGATCCTACTTCTCCCGATATCCATCTTGGCCATACTGTCGTATTAAATAAATTAAGGCAGTTTCAGGATCTCGGCCATAGAGCAGTATTAATAATCGGCGATTATACAGCCAGAATAGGTGACCCGTCAGGAAGATCAGCTCTGAGGCCCAGTCTAAGTCCTGAAAAAATAGACAGTAATGCTGAAACATATATGCAGCAGGCATTCAAAATACTGGATTCATCAAAAACGCATGTTGTCAGGAATTCGCAGTGGCTGGAGCATCTGAAATTTGCAGAAATTCTTAATATAACCTCACGTTTTACAATTGCAAGAATGCTTGAAAGAGAAGATTTTAAAAACAGATTTGCCGGTAATCAGCCGATAACAATAATGGAGTTGCTTTACCCTTTAATGCAGGCATATGATTCAGTAAGTATCAGATCGGATGTAGAGCTTGGTGGCACTGATCAGCTGTTTAATCTATTGATGGGAAGAGAATTACAGAAAGAATATAAACAGAAGCCCCAGATAGCGATAACCATGCCAATTTTGGTAGGTACGGATGGCATCCAGAAGATGAGCAAAAGCTTCGGCAATTATATTGGCGTAAATGAAGATCCCAAAAATATTTTTGGCAAAGTGATGTCAATACCTGATTCATTAATGATTGATTACTTCAGGCTTCTGACACGTATCCCTGAAAAAGAAATTGTAAAAATAAAGGAAGACATTGAAAAAGATAAAGTTAATCCCTCAATTATTAAAAGAAAGCTTGCACGAACAATAGTCACAAATCTTTATAATGAGAATGAAGCTGATAATTCTGAAGAAAATTTTAACAAATTATTCCGTGAGAAATCTGTTCCGGATGAAATTGAATCATACAGTATCAATAAAAATGATTTAAACGGAAACAGTATAAAGCTTGTACAATTAATGACTGATAGCAAACTCTGTTCTTCAAATAGCGAATCAAGAAGAATGATAGAGCAGGGAGGAGTAAAATTTGATAATAAAAAAGTTACTGATATAAATATGGAAATCTCCCTGGATGATATTGATTCAAAGATTATTCAGAAAGGTAAAAGGAATTTCATCAGAATCAAAGTTATCTGATAAGATATTTTTTAATATTTTTTAATATTTTTATCAATTACTTGAAAAGGGAGGAAATGCTAAGTGTTAATTACACGAAAAAAGTTTCTTCAGATTTTTGCAGGCTCAGTTGCCGGTTTTGCCCTGTCTGATTTATGGCTGCCAAAACTTCTGCAGGCAGCAAATGTTAAAAACGGAAAAGGAAGATTGCCGATAATCTGGTTTCAGGGGCAAAACTGTACCGGTTGCCCGGTAAGTTTTGTAAATACTGAATATCCAAGTGCAGAAGAGGTTTTAATTGAGGTAATCACTCTGGAGTATAATCCTACAATAATGGGAGCAACCGGAGACGTAGCTATTTCAATACTGGAAAAAGCAGTTTCTGAAGAAGAAGGAAAATTTATTCTTGTTGTCGATGGCTCTATTCCTGTTGAAGCTGAAGGTAATTTCTGCAACGTCGGGGAAATAAATGGAAAATCCATAACTGCCCTTGAATGGATTGAGAAGTTAGCTTTAGCTGCATCGGCTGTAATAGCAGTAGGTACCTGTGCAACATGGGGAGGAATTCCTGCCGCTCCTCCAAATCCTACAAAAGCCAAACCTGCAGGGGAAATTATAAAAGGAAAACCTTTAATAAATATTCCAGGCTGTCCTCCGCATCCGGACTGGGTGATTGGAACACTTGTTCATGTTTTAAAATATGGAATACCCAAACTTGATGATCTAAACAGACCGGAAATATTTTTCGGAGCTGACAAAGTAGTGCATGACAACTGTGAACTCAGACAGTATTTCGATGCAGGTATTTTTGCAAAAAAATTCGGTGAAAAAGGCTGTCTTTATGAACTGGGCTGTAAAGGACCAATTGCACACTGTGATATATCTACAAGAGGGTGGAATAGTGCTGTAAGCTGGTGTAACAGAGCAGGAGGACCCTGTATAGGTTGTACTGAACCGACTTTCCCAGGAGGATCCGGCTCAGGATTATATGAAAAACTTCCTGCTGTTCAGGTTCCTGGTCTTGCTGAAATTAATGCAAACGCTAACACCATAGGTATTGCGCTGGGTGGTGCTACTGCTGCAGCAATTGCCGGGCATGCAATTGCTAGAGCAGTAAGTACAAAAAAATTAAAGAAAAAGAAAAGCAAAACAGAGTTTTCTGATAAAGAAGTCAAAGAAGAACCGAAGGAAAAGGATATTCAGAATATTTCAGATAAGGAGGAGAACTAATGTCTGAAACAATAATAATAGATCCGCTAACAAGAATCGAAGGTCATTTAAGAATAGAAATAAAAGTAGAAAACGGCAAAGTAGTTGAAGCATATAGTTCAGGAGAAATGTTCAGGGGTATAGAAATAATATTAAAGGACAGAAGTCCTCTTGATGCACCTATGATATCACAGAGAATATGCGGTGTATGCCCCCAGGTACATGGTACAGGTTCTGTAATGGCTCTTGAGGATGCTTTCGGGATAAAACCAGCAAAGAACGGGAGGATTATAAGAAATTTAATGCTGGCTTCAAATTTTCTGCAAAGTCATATCCTTCATTTTTATCTTCTTTCTGCTCTTGATTTTGTAGATATTACTGCAGCACTTGAATATAAAGGTATGGATTCAAGAATTATTAAAATCAAGGAATGGATAAAATCTGATATTGATAACGGAAACAAAAATGCAGGATCTCCTTTTCTTCCAAGATATGAAGGTGACTATATAAAGAATCATGAGCTTAACATACATGCCATAGCAAGCTATCTTAAAGCAATCGAAATAAGAAGGAAGTGCCACGAAATGCTTGCAATTTTTGGAGGCAAAATGCCACACTGTCAGACACTTGTGCCCGGAGGCGTAACATGTATTCCTACTGTGGATAAAATTGTTTCTTTCAGATCGAGGCTAGCTGAAATCAGGAATTTTGTTGAAAAAACATACATACCGGATGTTATTACTATTGCAAAGAATTATCCTGATTATTTTAAGATAGGAAAGGGTACTGATAAATTCATGTCATACGGGGGTTTTCCTGAGAATGAAGATAATTCAGAATGGCTTTTCCCTCAGGGGGTTTTAATTAATAAAAATATTACTGGTTTTCAAGCTGAAAAAGTTGCAGAATTTGTAAAACATTCAAAATATTCATCAAAATCAGGGCTTAATCCTTATGATGGTCAGACCATACCCTCACCATTTAAAAATGATGCTTATTCCTGGATTAAATCACCCAGATATGATGGTAATGTAGT
>DNFX01000232.1 GCA_003486795.1 Actinomycetota bacterium | reverse complement strand
AGAAGACGAAGCAGGAAATTGCAAGTTTGCAAAGCATATATAAAGAATATCTTGCAATGGAGAAGGAAAAGAAAGAGATACAGAGAAGGATAAAAGCGATAGACGGCATAAAGGAAGGAAGACATCTTTCTGCAAGAATTATTTATGATCTGACCTCAGTTATCAAAAACAACATATGGCTTAGGAGCTTCAAAAAGGCAGAGAACAGATTTGAACTTGAAGGGCGTTCACCGGAAAATGAATCCATATCGAATCTTGTTGAAAGCCTTTCAAAAATTCCCTATATGAAGAACATAGAATTACGAAATGTTGAAGATGCATTTGAGGAAGGGCCTGGAGGAGAAAAGGTTATTGTTAAGAAATTCATTATTTCAGGTGATCTGGCCTTATGAAAAACTTAGATATTGATTTTAAGGGCATAAACAAAAAAATCGCAAAAATTAAAAGAATATATAAGCTCCTTTTTAGCGTGGGAGTAAATATACTAATTTTTGTTTTGCTTTATTTCTTTATAATAAGTCCACAGCTTGAAACTAAAAAACAACTTGCAGATGAATATAGCAAAGTCAAACAGGAACTTGATAAGATGGTGGCCATTAAAAACAACATGACAAAATTCAGGAATGATTATGTCCAATTACAGGAACTTTTACAGCAGATACTGAAGCAACTACCTGAAACAAAAGATATTCCCAACCTTTTGAGAAATGTCTCCAATGTTGGTACTGAAACACGTTTAAAAATTACTTATTTTGCCCCCAGGCAAGTTCAAAATAAAGAGTTCTATGCAGAACTTCGTTTCAATATAAGATATAACGGTCCCTACCATCATATTGGATATTTCTTTGATGGAATAAGGAAATTAGAGAGGATAATCAACATAACCAACTTTTCCATTCTTCCTGACCCAAAAAAAACAGCAGGAAAAATAAATCTAACAGGTGAATGCACTGCAAAAACATATGTCTACCTGAAACAACAGCAAAAAGAAGAAAAGAAGGACGGTAATAAAAAGTGAATTTGAAACCGGGTTATGAAAGATCCATAAAATTGTATGCAACTATTATCTTAGCTGCCTTCTTGTTTTTGCCCGTGTGTCAGAGTTTTTTGTTTGCTCAATCCGTGACGACCTTAAAAAAACAGGAGCCCGGCAAAGCTGACAATAAAAAATCAATAAAAGACAAAAAAACTGAACAGAGTCCCCCGGAGTTTAATGTGAGTGATTTTACTTATACATCAACGAGCAGAAGAGACCCATTTGAAGCTGTGTATTTGACAGAAATCAAACAGCTTTCAGGTAAATCAACTACACTAAAAAAGGGTTATGAACTTGAAGAGCTTAAACTTGTTGGAATCATGAAGACTGACAATAAAAATCTTGTTATGATGGAGGATATGCAAGGAAGGGGGATGTTGTTTAAAAAAAATGATTATTTGAATAAAAATCTCTGGATTGCTGATATTTTAAAGGAAAAAGTTGAATTCGGTTATAAAATAAAAGGTGAAATAAAAACATTTACAGTTGAAATCCCAAGAAAAAAGGAAGGGATATGAATATGACAAAAAAAATACTAATGATATTATTTATTATATTTATTACACCACTGCTTTGTTTCAGTCAGGCCCAGACAAAAAAATACCAGAAAATGTCATTTGATTTTGTTGACGCAGATGTAAGAAATGTTTTAAGAGGACTGGCAGATGTAATGGGAAAAAATATAATTATTGGAGATGATGTAAAAGAGCTAAAAGACAAAACAATAACAATGAAGCTCGATAACGTATCTATGGAAGAAGCCCTTGACGTTATTATAAAAAGCAAGGATCTTTCAAAATTTGAAGAAGGTAATATTATTAGAGTCATTACCTTGAAAAAATTCTACGATGAAAAGAAGCGCGAAAGTGATGAAAAAGCAATATTCCAAAAAGAAAAACTTGAAAAATTAAAACAGGGCGAAGAATTTGTTACAGAAACTATTTTTTTGAATTATACAACTGCAAAGAATGTGGTTAAAGTGATAAGGGGCGAAGCTACTACCGTGGCCGCTGCCACAACTAATCCTGCAGGTGCTGGAGCTCCGGTAACTCAAATCCAAAAAGGACTTTTATCCGAGTATGGGATGGTTACAGAGGTGGAATGGACAAATGCAATAATAGTCAAGGATACTCAGGAAAATGTGGTGAAGATAAAACAAATTATTGATGAACATGATTATCCTCCTGCCCAGGTACAGATTCACGCAAGAATTGTTATTGCAGATACTGATTTTTCAAGAGATCTTGGAGTAAAATGGAATCTTGCAATGCAAGGATCAGATAATTTTTTAAACCGAGATATGAAATTAACACCAAGTGTAACTGCATTGCCTGTAGCTTCAGCTGGTGGATTTGCCTTCCTTGTAGGAGACGCGAGTGCAAGTTTTTTTCTTGATGGAGTTCTGCAGGCTGCAGAAACAGATGGCATTGCAAAAACTATAGCTACACCAAAAGTTGTAACATCAGACAATCTTGAAGCATTTATTGAAAAAGGAGATGAGATACCATATCAGATTGTAGCACAGACAGGAGCCACCCCAACGATTGAATATAAAAAAGCAGTTTTAAGTCTGAAGGTTACACCTCATGTAACAAAAGATAATAGAATACGTATGAAAATTGTAGCAACCAAGGACGAACCATATACATATAATGTACCTGGCGGTGTCAGTCAAATAGCATTAAAAAAGAAGAGTGCTGAGACTAATGTTATTATAAAGGACGGGGAAACGGTAGTTATAGGGGGTATCTACGAAACCACAAATGAAGAATCAGAAACAGGTATTCCATTTCTAATGAAGGTACCAGTTTTGGGTTGGCTGTTTAAAAACAAGCATTTAAAAGACAAAAAAACTGAACTTCTAATATTTGTAACCCCTACAATCTTAAAAAACCTTTATAAAGAAGAGGGATAAATGAAGATTAAAATAATTTATCTGTTTATTATGTTCCTTACACTATCCTGTGCGGGCAACTCTTTAAGCAAAGAAACTGTCAAGGGTACGGTCATTGCCACACCTCAGAACATTATAAGTGCAGGTATAGGCGAAAAAATAATAACAAATCTTGGTAAAAATAACGGTGTTATTGTAGGTGACATACTAAAACTTGTTGAAAGTGATGACGATATCCTGATAGGTAATGTTGGAAAATGCGCTGTAATAAGAACAGATGATTTGTCCAGTGTTTGTGAGATTATAAAGCTAAGCACGGAAATAGGAATGGGTGACTATGTTTATATTAACAAACTTGATTATATGGATCACAAAATTTATCCTTCTGCTTTTGCCTTATTGAATGAAGTTGTAAACCCGTATGAACCACAAAATAAAATACACGTTTTTATAAATAATATTTATGATGAAAATAACAATATCACAGCTCTTTCGGAAAGGATTAAATCAGAAATAATCGACATCTTTTCACAGAAAAAAAGAATTACAGTCAATCAGATAAATATTTCTGATTATATAAATTACCCTGATAACTATTTTTATACTGACAGAGATGCTTCCAGGAAAGAGAATATTGGTATATTAAAGGGGGTAATGAAAAGAGCAGACATCGATG
>DNFX01000204.1:2273-3263 GCA_003486795.1 Actinomycetota bacterium | reverse complement strand
AATGATGCAGGGGCTTCAGCTTCTGGGTGCAGCGTTACCGGTAGGACTTGTAGGTTTGTTTTCTGCAATATATCAGGGAAAAGTAGCAGCCGCAGGTGTTAATCTTGCCGCAAAAAGACCCAAGGAAGTTATTAAAGGCGTTATTTTTGCAGCAATGGTTGAAACTTATGCAGTACTTGGATTATTAATAAGCTTCTTCCTTATAAATGCTATCAAATTTTAATTACATTAAAAGGTGAAGATATGACGGAAACTGAAAATGTTTCAAAAAAATTAATAGAAGATGCAGAAAACGAAAAAAACAGAATCCTTTCGGAAGCAAGGGAAAAGGCTGAAGCAATTTTAAAGGAAGCAGAAAAAGCCAGGGAAGCAATAATAGCCAAAGGAGAAAATCTTGCCAGGGAAACTTACAGGCATGAATATGATTTTCTTATTGCTCAGTTCAATTCAGAATTAAACCGGAAGCTCTTGATGGAGAAAATAAAAATAGTTGATGAAGTCATAAAAAGCATAGTAGAGCGACTTGAAAATTTAAGTATTGATGAACTTCAAAAACCGCTTTTGAGATTTGCGGAAGAAATAGACGCCAAAAATGCTTTTTACCAGACGGGCAAAAATGAGAAAAGAATAACTGATGAGCTCATAAAAAAATTATTCGGCGATAAAAAACTTGTCAGATCAGAAAAAACACCTGATTTTGACAGAGGGTTAAAGATAATTGACGAACGGAAAGAATATTATTTTTCAGAAAGAAACCTGATTGATCCTGATTCAGAAGATACAAAAATGGAGATATCAAAATTACTTTTTGAATAATTGTTTTTAAACAAAATTTTTTTAAATATTAAATAACTGTTTTTTATGGAAAAAACCATAAACATAGAAGTAAAAAAATATGAACTGTCTGATGACAGCGAATATCTTTTTACCTGTGCAGAACTTAAAGCAAGAGAATATGAATTTATCGATAAGACAAAGCTTGACAGAATG
>DNFX01000204.1:0-2154 GCA_003486795.1 Actinomycetota bacterium | reverse complement strand
TCTCTGATATATCTGTTATTTCTGGAAGAATATCTGCATGATTTCAAACTGGGATTAAAATCTTCAATATTGAACATCAGTCTTGAAAATCTCTTTATCCCCCTTACTTTTTCCTATAATGAATTAAATGAATTTTTAAAAAAAGATAGTGCTGACACAGACAGTGAGAATTCAGATATTTTTCTTAAAATAATTCAGGATATTCTTATACTTAAAAGAGAACTGCAAACCGAAGCAGAGCTTAAAAAAGAAAAGAGAATAAATTTCAGAAAATCAGAAATCGCTTTCGAGAAAAAATTTATAAGCCTGATTCTTGAAGAAATTTCAAAAACTGGCAGCTGCATGCTGACTGATTATCTCAGACACTGGATTGATATCCAGAATATCAAGAATATGAACAGGATAAAATATGCCGGAGAGGATTTAAGATATTCGGACTTCCTTTACAGCGGAGGTTTGATTGATATTAATTCTTTTCAAGCTCTCGAATCAGAAAGCCCGGACTACTGGGCAAGAGCATTTGAAAAATCTGCTTACGGAGAAATAGCGATAAAAGGTATAAATTCTTTATATTCTTATGGTTCATTTTTCTCATTTGAAAAAAATGAAAGTCTCTTTAATCTTAAATTTTTCGAACAGATAAAATATTCGGTTTCCAATGCAGAAAAGATATTTGCCTTCTTTTTGAGAAAAAAGACGGAACTTATTGTAATGAACATGATTTATATGGGAATTAAATATAATGCAGAAAAAAGAAATATTGAACACAAGGCGGAGTTTTTAAGTGAAAGCTAAAATAGCTGCTTTCGGGGAAAAGGATGTAATGCTTATTTTTAAGGCAATAGGCATTGAGGTATTCCCGGTAAGCAAAAATTCAAGACCGGAAGAACAGCTCGAAAAACTTGTAAAAGAAGGGTACGCCGTTATATTTATAACTGAGAATGTTGCACTTAAGATAAATGCGACAGTTAAAAAATATATGAATAAAACACTACCTTCAATTGTTGTAATCCCCGGTCTCGGCAAGAAAGAAAATTTTGCTGTCGACCTGCTCAGACAGGCAGTGGTAAGAGCGATGGGTGTTGATCTTTTCGCAGAGAATTAATGTATAAAAATTTATCTTTTTAATAATTAGGAGTAACCAAATGGAAAAAATTGGCAATATTGTCAAAGTTGCCGGTCCTTTAGTAGTAGCAAAAAACATGTCTGGCGCTAAAATGTATGATGTTGTTTTTGTGTCTGAAAGCAGGCTTATGGGTGAAATCATTGAAATAAATGGTGATCTTGCATCCATACAGGTATATGAAGAAACCGGAGGAATAGGTGTGGGGGAACCGGTTTTCCTTACTAATTTTCCACTTACAGTAGAGCTTGGTCCCGGGCTTATTGAATCAATATATGACGGTATTCAGAGACCACTAAATGTGATATTTGAACAGGAAGGCGATTTCATTTCGAGAGGCATCCAGGTTCCGGCACTCGACAGAAAAAAGAAATGGGAATTTACTGCCCTTGTATCTGAAGGACAGCAGGTAGAAGAAGGAGATTTCCTTGGTTATGTAAATGAAACAATCCTGGTAAAACATTATATAATGGTACCCCCCGGATTATCTGGAAAGATATTAAAAATATCTTCAGGCTCTTTTACCATAGAAGAAATAATAGCTGTAATCAGTGATGGAAATTCAGATAAAGAAATTACAATGGTCCAGAAATGGCCGGTAAGAATTCCAAGACCTTACAGGAAAAAAATAAATCCTTCCATTCCTTTGTTCACTGGACAGAGAGTGATTGACATGTTCTTCCCTATTGCTAAAGGAGGGACTGCATGTGTTCCAGGACCTTTCGGTTCAGGAAAAACAGTAATACAGCATCAGCTTGCAAAATGGATAGACGCTGAAGTAATTATTTATATCGGCTGTGGTGAGCGTGGCAATGAAATGACTGAAGTTCTTCTTGAATTCCCTGAATTGAAAGATCCCAAATCCGGTGAACCTCTTATGAAGAGGACAGTCCTTATTGCCAATACTTCAAATATGCCTGTTGCAGCAAGAGAAGCCTCCGTATATACGGGAATAACAATTGCCGAATATTTCAGGGATATGGGTTATTCGGTTGCGCTTATGGCTGATTCCACATCAAGATGGGCAGAAG
>DNFX01000020.1 GCA_003486795.1 Actinomycetota bacterium | reverse complement strand
CGCCGCCAAGTACTTTTTTCCCTTCTTCCATTTCTTTTTTTGTTAATTCAGTCATTTTTTTCTCCTTTTCTTTTTTAATTTTATAGATTTTTTATTAACGGGTTGTAAACCCATCTCTTAGATAGTTCACTTCCTGTTATTGAACCTGCTCCGGACAGATTTATATCTTTTATATCTCTGATTGTCAATTTAAATATAATATCTTTGGTAGGGATTATTGAAAGATAGCCTTTTTTCATGCCAATATAAAGCGTTTGGGATCTTACTTTAATATCAAGTTTATCAATTATGTTTTCTTCTGCCTCTACAAAAAGCTTCTCTTCTTTACCCTGATCTATTTCAATTTTTCCTATTCCGGAGAAATTGACAGAGTCAAAATCACTTACATCAAATTCCCTGGATATTATTTTACCTGAACCTTTTACAGCCAGTCCCCTGAAATTTATACAGGAGCTCAATAGCAGACTTGCCGTAATTAAAACAGCCAGAACAGATATAATTGTTATTGTTTTCTTTCCATTTTATCAGCCTCCTATTTAATTATTTTCAAGCAGTATCATGCCGTATGTAGTATTAATATTTATTTCGAAATCACCGGTATTGACAGTGCCTTTTACACTTTGTCTGTCAGCATAAGTCATCACTGACTTGAAATTATTTTCTATTTTCCCAGAAACTGAAGACAGATCGTAATTAAATGAACTGTCTGTCGGAATTTTTATTTTTACAGCGCCTGAGATTGTTGATGCCCTGATATCATCAATATTTATTCTTGCTGACGTCGTGCCGGTCAATATCCCACCTGTAAAATCTGTGGGCACCTTTATTTCAAGAATTAAATCAGAAACATCAAACAAACCAAAGCTGATAACCGCAGGATAAATTATTTCAATTTTTAATTCTTCGCGTATTTTCTGAACACTAAGTTCAGGCAATTTTCTGCTTATATTTGTTATTACTTTACCTTTGAAATCAATTATGACTTTATTTCCTTCATCTGCAGTTATTTCCACAGGGGTATCTATGGTTAAGATATTTATCTTTTTTAGTCCCGATATATCAATTTCTTCATGCTGTGAGATATCGTTTGTGCTTGATGATATCGGCTTAAACCCGCATGTAGAGTAAAACAGCGAAACAGCAATTACAAATGAGCCGGCAGCGATTGCTGCAAGTATTATTAAAAATTTTTTCATTTTAGATGTCATCCTGGCTCATCCTCACTCTGATTATATTGAGATTAAATTTAAGATATCTGAGAATTACCCGGTAAATTGCTTTTGAAAGATAATCGAAATCAAAAAGAACATCTTTGATTTCTTCTTTTGGAAGCCCTTTGGGATTCTTTTCCAGTTTTTCCAAAAAGATTATTTTATTCATTAATATCACAGCCTTCTTCTAAGAGATGGTTAACTTTTTCCACAAATTCATTCCAGTCCTTTCTTATTAAATCATTTATTTTCTTTCCTGATTCTGTGAGTTTGTAATATTTTCTGGGTGCACCTTCTTTGGATTCTTCAAGATAGGTGGTAACATAATTTTCATTTTTTAATCTTCTCAGTAACGGATAGATAGTCCCTTCTGAAATCTCTATATTCTTGGAAATTTCGTTAACCAGCTCATATCCATACCTGTTCTGCTTTGTCAAGAGCGATAACACACATAGTTCCAGAACTCCTTTCTTAAATTGAATGTTCATTTTCAGGTCCTTTCTTTATTATTACAAGTGCATAATATCACAAGGTATAATATAATGTAAGATACTTATTAATAAAACTACCTTTTATTAATATATACCATGTATAATATTTTTAAAGCACTGTAAATGGTTAATCAGGAATCGGATATGATTATAAAAAGGTATTGTAAGATTCAGAAAGCAGATAGTTCTCCCCTACGTTCCAGAACGTTTACCAACTTCTCAACAACCAGAGGATCAAACTGTATTCCGCCAAATCTCTTTAGTTCCTCGATTGCTTCTTTTGTATTCATTTTTTCCTTATATACCCTGCCTGTTTTCATAACTGAAAATGCATCAGCAACGGTAATTATCCGTGAAATCAGTGGTATTTCCAGTCCTTTAAGACCTCTTGGGTACCCATTTCCGTTATACCATTCATGATGACTGAGTATATACTCTGAAACCGGTGCCAGAATTGTAGATGATGAAGCAATTCTGTAACCGATCTCTGAATGACGCCTGATTATCTCCCATTCAAAATCATCCAGTCTCCCGGTCTTTTCGATCAGCCCTTCATCCATTGCAATTATTCCTATATCATGAAGTTTTGCAGCAAGTCTGAGTTGATCAAGCTTTTCTTCAGAGAGATTAAATTCCCTGCCGAGTAATACTGATATTTCCAGAACCAGATCTGTATGTTCTTCAGATTCAATATCATTGTCCTGTAATGCTTTTAAAAGTGAATCTATAAAAGACTGATGAGTGTTTTTGGATTCCATCATTTTATTTTTATACATTTTTGCTTCTGCTTCAGTAATCACTCTTTTTATATCTGCACTTTCATTTGATTTTGTAGAGCTGCCAAGAGCCATACTTAAAGGTATTTTAAAATTTTTGATTTTCTC
>DNFX01000196.1 GCA_003486795.1 Actinomycetota bacterium | reverse complement strand
AGAGTATCCCTGTCAAATGGTTTTTGAATATAGTCAAATGCTCCTTCCTTTATAACGCTTACCGCATCCTGTACCGTTGCATAGCCTGTCACCAAAATGACAGGCAAATAGGGTGTCTGTTTTTTAATGTACCTTAGAAGCTCCATCCCATTTAAATTAGGCATCTGGACATCTGTTATAACAACATCAACAGATTTCTTTTCCATTTCCTTTATTGCTTTTCTGCCATCCTCTGCAGTAGAAACCGCATAACCCGCTTTCAAAAGAGACTCCCTTATAGCTATCTGCATATTAGCATCATCATCAACAACANNTCAATACCAATGCCTTTCGGCACATACATATTAAATATAGTGCCCTTCGGCAATGAAGGTTCTACCTCGATATATCCACCATGCGCTTTTATTATGTTGTGGACTATAAAAAGGCCAAGGCCAGTGCCTTTGTCTTTTGTGGTAAAAAAAGGATTAAATATATTTTTTCTCACTTTTTCAGGCAAACCACATCCATTGTCTTGAACACCGATTATGACATGGCTGTATGTTTTTTTAACAGTAACATCTACAACTCCGTTTTTTTCTGTAGCCTCTATCGCATTGCTGATTAAATTCATTCCTGCAAGTCTTATGAAATCTGCATCAAAAATACTCTGTCCTTCATAGGACGAATTGAAAAATATATTTACTCCTCTATTCTGTGCAGATATGCGCATAAAATCGACTACACCCCGAATAATTCTTGCAATACTGTCTTTTTTTGCAACAAGCGCCTTGGGCCTTGTAAAAGACAGGACATTATTTACAATCCGGTCAATTGTTTTGATTCCATACTGTACATATTCAAGATACTCCCTGTTCTTCTTCGTTGTTTTTCTGTCCATCAAAAGAGAAATAAAAAGCTCCATGCTGCAGAGAGGGTTCTTTATTTCATGCGCTATCCTCGCTGCCATTTCTCCCATTGCCATAAGCCTGTCTTCCCGGGCTGTTCTTTCTTTTGTTTTTTCAAGCTCGGTAACATCTTCTATGACAACCACTTCTTTGCCTTCAAAATCATTAGCAAGACCGTCTTTCTTCCACCTGAAAATTCCAAGCTCTTCAGAAATATCCCCACATTTTTTCCCGTTGGTAATCTCTGGTGTCAATATATTGACACCAAGCTTTTGTGCATTGAGATTCGTAAAAGCTATTTTCTTATGATCGAGTACAATTACACCGATAGGAAGTGAATTAAGAATATTATCAAGATATTTCTGTGATTTCTCTAATTCTTCATTTTTCTTCTGGAGCTCTGTTTTAAGATGGCAAATCTGACTTTCAAGCGCTCCATAATAACTGATTATAGACTCAGAAGCTTTTGTAAATTCTTTAAAAGCATCAGCGAGAACCTGTTCTTTGTTTAAATCAAGCATACTTAATCTCTATGCAATGCTCATACCAAAAAGCAATGAATTCACCCTATCTGCCAAAATATTTCTGATATTTCTAAAAGAAAAAAAATACATTACAGCTTAGTAAAGTGTTATAATAATGTCATGAGTTACACTCAAACAAAACCAAAAAGTCCTCAAAATAAATCTGAAGTACGTGAAGAACTGGTAAACGAACTGATGCCTGTAATTAAAAATCTCGCATATAAAATGTCTTTCAGTTTTAATGACCCTGATCTAATGGATGAACTTATCTCTGCTGGAGTATTAGGTCTTCTGGAGTCCTACGAAAGATTTATTCCAAAACTTGGAACAAAACTATCTACATTTGCATATCTTCGTATAAAAGGGGCAATGATAGATGAATTACGTTCAAGAGGATGGACTACAAGGACTCAACACGCAAAAGTCAAACAAATTGAAAAAGTTATAAATCAACTTGAAAATAATCTTGGCAGGCATCCTGATGAACAGGAAATAGTTGATTTCATGGGAATTGATATAGACCATTACCATAGCATGCTTAAAAATATAATTAATGTAAAAATACTGAATATAGACGAAATCTTTGAAATTGCAGGAGAAGAAAAAGATAAAGTTGTACAGTATATCACGGACAATACAGAGAGTCCTGATGATTTTGTATACTTGAAGCAAATAAAAAGTATTCTTGCAAAAGAAATAGATAACCTTCCTGAAAAACAAAAAATGGTGCTTAGTCTCTATTATCATGAGGAGCTAAATATGAAGGAAGTTGCATCTGTACTTGGTATAACAGAAGCAAGGGTCTGCCAGATTCATACACAAGCTATTTTGAATCTAAGAGTCTCGTTAAAGCGCGAAATCAATTTCAACATGTAAATAACAATACAGCAAACAATTCTTTCAAATGTTTTTTTTAAATACTGCCTGATTTTAAAAAAATTTCAAACACGCCCGTAAAGTATTTCAAATTTCAATTTAATATTTCATTTCTGCAATTAAGTTTGAACGCAATAGGTCGATAAATAATATAAAAGTCACGCTATATAGATGTAGAAGTACAGAATAGACTGAATTTATGAAAGAAATTATAAAAATTTTATTAAGGAATATCGGGAAATATAATGATAAAAGTTCTGGTGGTTGATGATTCAGCCTTTATGAGAAGCGCAATTTCACGAATACTTGAAAAAGACAATGAAATTCATGTAATAGGCACTGCAAAAAACGGGCGGGAAGCTATAGAAAAAGTTGATACATTAAAACCGGATGTTGTAACTCTTGACATAGAGATGCCTGTAATGAATGGTATCGAAGCTCTAAAACAGATAATAGATAAACATAAAATTCCTGTTATTATGTTTAGCGCTCTTACAAAAGAAGGCGCTGAAATAACCATGGAAGCTTTGGAAATAGGAGCTTCTGATTTTATCACAAAAGATTTTTCTAATATTTCATTAAATATTTCGAATAAGGAAAATGAATTAATTAACAAAATCAAATGTGTTGCAAAAAGCAAAATTACAGTACTCCTGAAATCTCTAAAAAATTTACAGAAGAATACCGGTAACCATATAATAAAAGAAATTGATAAAACCAATCTCGTATCTAAACCCAAAATTCTTGCGATAGGCGCGTCTACCGGAGGGCCGCCAGCCATTCAGAATATTCTTACAAAGTTTTCCAAAAACTTTCCTGTACCTATAATAATTGCTCAGCACATGCCAAAATTATTTACAGAGTTTTTTGCCCAAAGACTTAACTCAGTATGTAAAATAGAAGTAAAAGAAGCTGAAAATGGTGAGACATTAAGGCCAGGTATTGCATTCGTAGCACCGGGGAATGCCCATATGGGCATTAAACGCATAAGTAATGATGTGGTTGT
>DNFX01000029.1 GCA_003486795.1 Actinomycetota bacterium | reverse complement strand
TATCCCGAGTAATTCTTCGCGTTTTTCCGGTGACAATTCCTTTTTTGTTTTCATGGTTGACATATCAGATATTATCTCAATTTTACCGTATCCTGTTAACGAGCGATATGTAGTCTCCCATTTAAAGGCTTTATCATATCGTTCAATCTTAGCAATTTGTATTTATATCATCGTAAACAAGTCCCGAGTAACCGCGATGGAGAGCTTTCAGGATGCCTTTAAGGCTGGATTTACCTTATTGACAATTATAAAACAGGTGCATCAGGAGTTGTCATTTTACCTATTTTGCTGTCAATATCCAGACTCATAATTCCGGCGCCGGTTTTCTCAGTAAAATAAAAACTTGTTCTTACCTTGTTTTTTGACCATAAAGGCATTAACGATGTTTAGCGTTTGTTTTTCCTTTCTTTTATCTCATTTTTTAAAATCTCGTTGATCGATATCTTTGCTCCTTCAAGTAAATACACACTTGTCCCGATTTCCCTTGCAAATTTACTTTCAATTCTTCCGATAAAAAAAACCTTATCAAACAGAGGGATTTCTTTTTCTCTGTTTTTATCCGTATCAGAAGCTTCTTTTACTAAAATCACATTTTTAATATCCATTGTTTCCAGTGGGTACCAGTTTATGTAATCGGCATTCATTGATAATGACCGGGTCACTAATTCTTTTGAATAAAAATTAATGGCACCAGTCTGTCCATAATTGTCACAATGTATAAGTGTTTTTTCTTTCTCGTCAATGAGCAGCATGGCAGAGTCAACTATTTGTGCAAGTTCTTTCCACCCCAACATATCGGCATAATCCTGTGGTATTTGATGAATTTTGCCGTCTTCCCACCTTGTCACATCATACATATCGAATATTTCTTTTCTTTCCAGGATTTCCTGTGGTGATAAAACCGGCAAAAGCAAAGGAAACATAAAAATGAAAGTGATAAGAGGAGCTGATAAGAAAAGAATTCGTAAATATTTAATCCACCCCGATGACATTATTTTTTCAATATATACTGCTCCGAAAGCCAGATAAACAGGATACAAACCAATGGAATAATAATTTTTTGCCTTCAGGCAGGTGAAAATTGTCAAAGTGAATAAAAAAGTAAAAAAGAGTACTCTGTAATTCTTAAAAGCATCGTATATAAAAAAAGAAATCAGAGCACTAATGATCACCAGTATTGAACCCGGAAAAAAGAATAATTGCTCTGCCAGAAAGTCAGATCTTTTAACATTAACCAACTGTGTTTCGGAAAGCTCTTTCAGATGGTGAATTACAGGCCAGTCGTTTTTAAACTGCCATATAATATTTGGCAATATTATTATCAGAGCAATGGCAGCAGAATAAAAAAGATGTTTGTTTATAAAAATTGTTCTCTTCCTGGTTACAACCAGTGAAAGAAATAGTGCCATCATCAGGAATCCGATGTTATACTTGTTTAAAAAACCTGTTGCAAAAATAATTGAACATATATACAGCCATTTGTTTTCTTCTGTCTTCAGGTATTTTACAAAAACATACAGAAATAATGTCCACATCATAAAATCCAGCGAATTGGGCTGATACAATGTATTTATTCGTAACAGAATCGAAAATAATACACCGGTTGATCCAAGGATCAGCGCAAATAATCCTCCGTTTAATTCTTCTATAGTTTTCCAGACAATCCAGATGATCATAGCACCAAATAAAGCAGGGAAAAACTTCACCCAGAAAATTGAATTCCCCAGAAGTTTTATTATTAGTGAAAAGAATCCGGTCATTGGTGGAACTGATATGTACCCAAAGGCTAAATGATTACCCAGATCAAGATGCAAATATTCATCCCTGTGCAGTTCATAGCCAGAATCAATTGAAAAATACTGAATTACAAACTTTGCCAGAATAAAAAATATCAGTATCAGATTTCTATATTGCATACGAAAATATTATGACTATATTTCTGTCAATCGTTTAAGGTTTTGTAATGATGTGTCAATGATCTTTATCCACTGAGGAATTATAAACTGTTTGTCTACAAATCTGCCACCAATATAGAATGGTAATTTATATTTCTGAATATAGGTGAATTCAGTTTTCCCATCTGATTCTTTAAAGATCCACTGGGTTTGCGCATCCAATCCTCTGAATGATTTTCCAATCCAGCCTTCATTTCTTTTATACTGTTGGAATTCAGTTCCGACAGTCATCTTGAATCCCATCAATTGAACTTTGTACAGAAATTTAGCCCCATTATCATTTGTAAGTTCTGTAATAGGTCTGATGTCTGAGATACCGACAAAAAAATCTGGCCATTTTAAGTAATTTGATGCAAAGTCAAATACTTTATTTAGTGGAGCATTAATCATGATACTTTGTTTAATTTCTGTCATAAGGTTTGTTTTAAATTTATAAAATTAGTGTCTGTATTAGCTTGTGTAGTTATTTTTTGTCATAGTGATAACGACATGCATAAATCAGAAGATCATCATTTTCGATTTCATATACAAGTCTGTGCTCCAGGTCAATTCGTCTAGACCAAAGTCCGGCAAGATCGAATTTTAGTGGTTCAGGTTTGCCAATGCCTTCATAACGAGATCTTTGAATTTCTTTTATGAGGTTATTTATTTTCCTGAGGATCTTTTTGTCCGCAGTTTGCCAGAATATATAATCCTCCCAGGCATTTTTTGAAAATATAATTCTCATTACTCTTCGATCAGTTTATGTTGGGCTTTTTTCCCAGTCTTCATTTGTTCGATTGATTCAAAGAGTCTTTTTGCATTTTTCTTTGAGCTCAGTAAATGAAGGGTTTCCATGATAGAATTATATTCA
>DNFX01000105.1 GCA_003486795.1 Actinomycetota bacterium | reverse complement strand
CCCAGGATGATATCCACTGCCGCAATTCCTGTATAAGCCGGAACATCATTCAGCCACACTTTCGTCATTTTGATTGGAGGATCGGAATGACCAACGTTAATAAAAGCTCCGGATGAACACATTGGACCGAATGTTGCAGTTGTAACAACATCAACTTCCCTGGCAGTTTTTTTTATTCCGTTTTCCTGCACATAATCAATTATTTCTTCCGCAGTCAAAACTACTACGCTACCATTTTTAATTTTTTCATTTATTTCTTCAATTGTTTTTGGCATTTTTCTAAATGTAAAATTATAAAATTATTTAAATTCTAATATTAAATCATAATTATCAATATTTAAAGAAACTTTTAATTAATGGCAAATATTTAAATTTTAATGAAATGTTTGTAGATTTTTATTTAGTATTATTATATTATTCTATTAGTAATTACTTAGAGATAATTGCAATAAATTTTTATAAAAAAATATTAGTCTTGTTTCTTTTATGAAAAAAATTGCATTCTTTTATACCAAAGGTGGTACCGGCAAAACAACTATTTGCTTTAATTACGGATATTATCTGGCTGATAATAAAAATAAAAGAGTTTTAATGCTTGATTTTGATCCCCAGGTAAATCTTGTTTATTCTTTTGGCAAAGAAAATAAAAATGATGAAGGCAATAATCTTGAATCGATGCTTCTGAATTTTATAAAGGGTAAAAATATCTCTCTTGAAGACTACACGATAAAAATAGGAAAAAATTTAACAATTCTTCCGACCTCAAATAATATTTCCGTAATAGATGAATATCTGACTGATTTTCTTGTAAAGAAATCTGTAGAAAAAGGTGTTGCGCTCAAATCCATGGAAAGAAATCTTCTTTTAAAAGAGATGCTTGACAAGGTTATAAAGCCATGGGAATTTGATTATGTGTTGACTGACTGTCAGCCGAGTTTTTCCCTACTTTCAAACACTGCTCTTATCTATTCAGAAAATACACTGATTGTCCTGAAGCCTGAGCCGTATTCACTGCTTGATGTTGAGTATATGAAAAGGATAATAAAAAACCTTAACAGAAAATATGATGTTAATGTAAATATTTCAGGTGTAATTATCAATGCATTTGAGTCAAAGAAAAAACTGGCATGGGATATTTCAAAAAAAATTGAGACAAGTTTCGGAGAAGACTGCAGAATTTTCAGGGAGAAAATCAGGTTTTTATCTCAGTATCAGAATTCAGTATTTCTGGGAAATCAGCCTGTATTTAAAATGTATCCGGGCAGCACTGCTGCAAAGAGCATATTAAATCTTTTTGGGGAAATTGATGATATTGTACTGGATTTGATAAATTACTAAAGTTTTTACTATTTTTTGAAAAAAATTTTTATAATATAGTTTATATTTTATATAATTTTAAAATAATATAGAATAAATAATAAGCGTTAAATCAGATAGGGAGGATTCATGAGTTTAGGTGGAAATGCTTTTTCAGCAATTGATATGGGATCAGAAAGCGAATATGAAGGGCCTGACCAGTCAAAGACTCTTTTAACCATTAAAGGTGATTCAGCAAAAATAGAAGGAAAACTTATTATCTCCAAATCTATTGAAATCGATTGTGAAGTACATGGCGAACTTGTTGTCGATGGCCAGATTAAAATACAGCAGTCAGGCTATGTAAATGCAGATGTAAAAACAATAGATGCGATTGTTACCGGTGTATATGAAGGAAACATGGAAGCAAGCGGAAATGTGCAGATAACTGAATCCGGAAGAGTAAATGGTAACATAAAAACTGATTCACTGATAATTGAAAAGGGTGGTATATTCAGCGGAAATGTTGTAAGAATATCTTCCGATAATGAAAAAAAAAATGATGTAAAAATTAAAGCTGAAAGTTCTATAAGTTATTCCAATAATATAACTGAGGAAGATGCTGAAGCAGAGGATGAAGCACAGGAAGAAAAAGAAGAAGATACCCTAAAATTGTAAAAGATAGAAATTTTTTAAATAAAATATAAGGCTTTTTTGTATATAAATAATATATATTTTTTAATCTGCCGGCCTGAATGTTAAAAGCTGGCATTTTAAAAATATTATAAAAAATAATTATTATGTAAAAAATAAACCAGGTGGAAAAATGGCATTGAATCCAAAAATTAAAAATCCCCTTATTTTAAGTATAGTTGCAACTGTATTCCTGATACCGGTACTTATTCTTTCCAGATATATTTTTCAGGCACAGCTCTCATGTGTGCCGAATGGAATAATATGGGCAGTAATCACCGTTACAACAGTTATTTATTTTATTCTTATTTTTTTGGTTTTCCTTTATTACAGTAGTCTTGGAAGAAAATAATAATTTATCAACAGACAGGATTATTACAGATAATCTTTTTATCGATAAAGAGATTTACAGAGTCAATGTTGCAAAAAAGACAGAATTTGCCTGGAAAATTTCATATAAATATTCAGATCTTTTTATTTCATGCGACAGAGATATATATTCTTTTATCCACGATAAATTAATTGATTTTTATAATATTCTTGAAGAGGAAATAAAAGAAAACCCTGATTTTGAAAAATCTTTAATCCCACTGAAAAATTATTCCTGTAATAACTGGATTCTTTCAGAAATGTATAAAACTTCAGAAACTTTTAATGTCGGCCCGATGGCTGCAGTAGCAGGTTCTCTGTGCGAATATATAAGCAGGGAAATACAGGACAGGGTAAGATATCTGGTAATTGAAAATGGCGGAGATGTTTATATAAAGAGTACCAGGGATGCTGTGATTTCCGTATTTTTAAAAAATAATTATTTTGGGAAAGGATTAAATATAAAAATTGAAAAAAAACTGCTTCCCTGCGGCATTGCTTCTTCTTCCGGAACATTCGGGCATTCATTAAGTCTGGGCAATAGTGATATAGCTATGGTTCTTGCAAAAAATGCCATTATTGCAGATGCAGCTGCTACTGCATTTGCAAATAAAATAAAGAATAAAGATGATCTGGAAAAAGCTGTTAATTCAATGAAAGATAAGGAAGGCATATTGGGACTTCTGGCTATAAAGGATGAAAAAATTGCAATATACGGGCAAATGGCTCTGATATGATTTCTTAATGCATAACTGATTTTCCTATATCAATCAATATCAAAAAAAATCAATCAATACAATAACTATCTTAGCAGGTTGCTTTTAAGACTGCTCTCTGGTAATCTCTCCTGGGGTCTCTGCTGATTATATGGTATACCTGTATTTTCAGATATCGGGGCTTTCTTTTCTTCCTGCTGTTTTATTTCAAATATCTTCTGATCTTCCGAGATAGCGCTTTCACCTTTAAAGACCCCTCCCTTTTCTATAGTAAGCATAGCATCTTTTTGTATGAGATTACCTATAAACTTTCCTGAAGATGTGATTTCAACTTCACCGGAAGCGATCATATTCCCTTTAAAGTTGCCGGCAATAGTGGCATCTTTTGTCTTGATTCTTGCTTCAACTTTTCCTTCTTTTCCTATAATCAGTTCTTTTTCAGCAGTTATTTCTCCGGTTACCCTGCCATCTATTCTTGTTATTCCCGGAGAATAAAGATTACCGTTAATAACAACACCCTCTCCGATAATCGTTAAAGTTTTGTTATTGCTTGGTATGGAATCAATATCTTTTTTTGAGAACATTTTTTCACCTTATCTTAAATTTGGTATATAATCTCAAAATTAATAATATAACTCAACATTTAAAAAGTAAAAATAAAAGATAGATTAAAAATTATAACATTTTTCTATATGAAATGTTAACTATAGAAATTCATTAATTCCCAGCAGTATCTAAAAGTTGTTTTTATAAATTTATATAATAAATTAATAATTTAAAGTTTCAATTAAGATGTAAAAATATTTACTTAAAAATATTTTATTTTTAAAATATTTAAAATATCTTTTATACAACTAAAATCATATTCCGGAAATATTTAAATGAAGATTAAATCTTTAAAAATAAAGACCTCTGATAAAATCCCAATTTTATCAAAGATAGCAACCATGCTTCTGGTAATTACAATACCGCTCAGTTTTTCCTGCAGCCAGATTGCATTTTTAGAAAAAGAAAAAGCACCCGGAACCTTGCAGGGGAACA
>DNFX01000246.1 GCA_003486795.1 Actinomycetota bacterium | reverse complement strand
TATTATGATTATTATCAGCCGGAAGCATACATACCAAGCAGGGATATGTATATTGAAAAAGATTCTTCAATAAACGATGAGATTGAAAAACTCAGGCTTTCGACCACAAATTCACTTTTTACCAGAAAAGATGTAATTGTAGTATCCAGTGTTTCCTGTATTTATAACCTTGGCTCTCCGGAAGAATATGAAAACAAGAGAGTGTTTTTAAAAACAGGCAAAGAATATCCAAGGAATTCTCTTTTAAAGGATCTTATATCGATCAAATATGAAAGAAGTGATTATGAATTCAGCCAGGGGAATATAAGAGTAAGAGGAGATATAATAGAAATATTTCCGGCTTATCAGGATTATGCTCTAAGGATACAATTTTTTGGTGATGAAATAGAAAAAATTATTGAGTTCCATCCTGTATCTGGTGAGCTTTTCGGGTTTAAGGAAATGACTGTCATATCACCTGCAACGCATTTTTTAGCTTCTTCTGAGTGGATACCAAGAGCAATCAGCACCATCAGCAGAGAACTTGAGGAAAGAATTGAATTCTTCAGAAAGCAGGGAAAACTGGTTGAAGCACAGAGACTGGAATCAAGAACCAGGTATGATATGGAAATGATAGAAGAACTCGGATTCTGCAGCGGAATTGAAAACTACTCAAGACATATTCTGGGGAAAAAACCAGGAGAGACTCCTAATACACTTATTGATTTTTTCCCTGATGATTTTCTTGTAATAATAGATGAATCACATATTGCAGTTCCACAGATAAGGGGTATGTATGAAGGAGATCGTTCCAGAAAACAGACTCTTGTAGATTATGGATTCAGACTGCCTTCTGCATTGGATAACAGGCCTTTGAAACTGGAAGAATTTGAAAAAAAAGTCAGTAAGGTTATTTTTACTTCAGCAACTCCCGGACCATATGAAAGAAAAGTCAGCCAGTGTATTGCCGAACAGATAATACGACCTACAGGCCTTGTGGATCCCGAGGTAATAATAAAACCAACAGTTCATCAGGTAGATGACCTTATAAGTGAAATTCTAAAAAGAGTTGAAAAAAAAGAACGTGTACTTGTTACAACACTGACCAAAAAAATGGCTGAAGATCTTACGGANNTATCTTCATTCGACAATAGATACAATAGAAAGGATAGAAATACTCACAGGGTTAAGAAAAGGGGAATTTGATGTTCTGGTGGGTATTAATCTTTTAAGAGAAGGACTTGATCTTCCGGAAGTTTCACTCGTCGCTATTCTTGATGCTGACAAGGAAGGATTTCTGCGTTCAGAAATGTCCCTTATACAGACTATAGGAAGAGCTGCAAGAAATGTTAATGGTAAGGTGATAATGTACGCAGATAATATTACAAACTCCATGCGTAAAGCTCTTGATGAGACAAACAGAAGAAGACTGATTCAGATGGAATATAATAAAGCAAACAATATTTCCCCCAGAACTATTGTAAAGAATATTACAGACATCCTTTACAATAGCGGTATAATCTCCAAAACCAAAAAATTAAAGCAGATAGCCGAATCTGTCAGGGAAAGAAAGAGTTCGTTTAATGAAGATAATCTCGCTGAGATGGATTTAAAAGAAGTTTTTGCTATAATATCTAGTCTTGAGGAGGAAATGAGTATGGCCGCAAGAGATCTTGAATTCGAAAAAGCTGCTGCTATCAGGGATGAAATCAAGCGGATTAAAAAGATTCTTAATATAGATGCATAATAACCTGACCTGACACTAATTTCTTTTGAAATTTCTATTAAATTATTATTTTATTCAGCTGAAAGAGGAAAAATTAGATATACATGAAATCGGAAATAGTAATAAAAGGCGCAAGAGAGCATAACCTCAAAAATGTAAGCCTTCATATTCCAAGAAATAAGTTTATTGTTTTTACAGGGGTAAGCGGTTCAGGAAAATCATCGCTTGCTTTCGATACCATATATGCTGAAGGGCAGAGAAGATACGTTGAATCCCTTTCATCATATGCAAGACAGTTTCTTGGTCAGATGGAAAAACCGGATGTCGATCTGATAGAAGGACTTTCTCCGGCTGTTTCTATCAGTCAGAAAGGTGTATCGAAAAACCCCAGATCGACAGTAGGTACAATAACAGAGATATATGATTATCTGAGAGTTTTATATGCAAGGATAGGTAAACCATATTGTCCTGTCTGTGGCAGGCCCATATCAAAACAGACAGTAGATCAGATTGTAAACCAGGTTCTTGAAATGCCCCAGGATACAAGATTCATGGTACTTTCACCCATAGTCAGAGGAAGAAAAGGCGAATATAATAAAACTTTTGAAAATATGAAAAAATCAGGATTTTTAAGGGTAAAAATCGATGGGATAATTACAGAGCTTAATGATTTAAGTCTGATAAAGCTGGAAAAAAATATAAAACATAATATTGAAATAGTGATTGACCGTCTGAAAATCAGACCAGATATAAGTCAGAGACTGACGGAAGATATAGAGATAGCATTAAAAGAAAGTGAAGGAATAGTATACATTGAGAATGTGGATAGCGGGGATATCAGTGTTTACTCAGAGAATTTTTCCTGCATTGACTGCCAGATAAGTTTTGAAGAACTTACACCAAGAATGTTTTCATTCAACAGCCCTTATGGAGCATGCCCTGATTGTGGAGGACTTGGATTCAGAAAAGAAGTCGATCCGTATCTTATAGTTGAATATCCGGATAAAAGTATAAATAATGGTGCAATACCCTTTATAAATATGGGATATTCCAATTATTATTCCCAATTATTCAGAGGCCTTGCTGAGAATTATGGTTTTTCTCTTGACGAACCCTTTAATGATCTGAGTGAGAAAGCAAAAAATGTTATTTTAAACGGCACGGGCGGTGAAAGAATAAAAATAAGCTACAGGAGTAGCAGTGGTTCTGTAAATAATTATTTTCTGAGATTTGAGGGTCTTGTAAACAACCTTAAAAGAAGATATATGGAAACCGAATCCGAAAATGCCAGGGAAAAAATCGAGGAGATAATGAGAGCAAGACCCTGTCCTACATGTAATGGTAAAAGACTCAAACCTGAAAGCCTTTCTGTTATGATTTCTGATAAATCTATAGCAGATTTCTGCAGTATGACTGTTTCAGGAGCAATAAACTGGTTAAAAAATCTTAAGTTAAATGAGCAGGACCAGATAATAAGTTCACGGCTGGTCAAAGAAATAATTGAGAGGCTGAAATTTCTCAATGATGTCGGTCTTGGTTATCTGACCATAGACAGGCCTTCAGGAACTTTGTCAGGCGGGGAATCACAGAGAATAAGACTGGCAACCCAGATAGGTTCAGGGCTGGTCGGTGTTCTTTATATCCTTGATGAACCAAGCATCGGACTGCACCAGAGAGATAACGGAAAGCTTATAAAAGCACTTGAAAGGTTAAAAGAACTCGGTAATACGATTATTGTCATCGAACATGATGAAGAAACAATAAGAAGAGCTGATCATATTGTTGATATAGGCCCAAAGGCAGGCGTTCATGGAGGAGAAATAGTATTTAGCGGTACTCTTGACAAGTTAATTGAATGCAGAAAATCACTTACAGGAAAATATCTTTCAGGAGAAAAATTTATCCCCTTACCAGAAGAGAGGAGGAATGGAAATTCAAAAGTCCTCAGGCTTTATGGTGCTTCAGAGCACAATCTCAAGAATATTAATGTATCTTTTCCTCTGGGAAAATTCATTGTAGTTACAGGGGTCTCCGGTTCAGGTAAAAGCACCCTGATAAATGAAACTCTTTATCCTGTCCTTTCAAATATACTTATGAATACCAATTACCGTCAGGGCAGCTATACAAAAATTGATGGTGCTGAATATCTTGACAAAGTAATTGTAATAGACCAGTCTCCGATTGGAAGGACACCAAGATCTAATCCTGCAACTTATACCGGAGTCTTTACTTATATAAGAGAAATATTTTCAATGACTGAAGATGCGAAACTGAGAGGTTACAAACCGGGAAGATTCAGTTTTAATATAAGAGGAGGAAGATGTGAAGCCTGTCAGGGAGATGGAGAAATAAAGATAGAGATGCATTTTCTTCCAGATGTTTTTGTGATGTGTGAGGTGTGTAAAGGTAAAAGATACAACAGGGAAACTTTGGAAGTAAAATATAAGGGTAAAACTATTTACGATGTTCTTGATATGACTGTAGAAGAGGCAATTAAATTTTTTGAAAAGATACCCAGAATTGCAAATAAATTGAAATTAATCAATGACGTTGGTCTTGGTTATATAAAACTCGGGCAGTCTTCAACAACATTGTCAGGCGGAGAGGCGCAGAGAGTAAAGCTTTCTACTGAATTGTCAAAAAAGAGTACGGGAAATACCCTCTACCTTCTGGACGAACCTACAACAGGGCTTCATTTTGACGATATCAGCAAGTTGCTTAAGATACTGAATAAGCTAGTTGATGCAGGGAATACCGTTATAGTTATTGAACATAATCTTGAAGTAATTAAAACAGCGGATTTCATAATTGACCTTGGTCCTGAAGGAGGAGATATGGGGGGTAACATTGTTGCCACAGGAAGTCCGGAGAAAATATCAAAAATCAAAGATTCATATACAGGGAATTATTTAAAGCAATACTTATCAGATGGAAAACATAAAATTAATAAAAGATGATATATTAAAGTTATTATGCCATATACCTAAAAAATCAGGTGTTTATTTATTTAGGGATAAAGAAAGCAGAATAATTTATGTGGGAAAGGCAAAAAATCTTAATAGCAGAGTAAGAAGTTACTTTAAAAGCAGAAAAACATTAAGTGAAACGAACCCGAAAGCATATTATTTTTCTGATAAGATAGACAGTATAGACTATATAGTAACTGACAGTGAAGTTGAAGCTTTTATTCTTGAAATAAATCTGATAAAAAAGCACAGACCAAAATTTAATTCATCATTCAGAGACGACAAATCTTATCCTTTTATTGCAATAACTGAAGAAGATGATTTTCCACAGTTCTTAATAACAAGAAACAGAAAAATCAAAGGCGCAAGATATTTCGGCCCATATACAAATGTATCGGAACTAAGAGAAACTGTGGAATACATAAGCAAATTATTTAAATTAAGGGATTGTAAAAAAACAAAACCAGGTAAAATTGGAAATACTCCGTGCCTGAATTATCATATGCAGCTTTGCAGCGGACCATGTATCGGTAAAATAAGCAAAGAAGAATACAGGAATAATATCAAGCTTGCAACTTTAATTCTCTGTGGTAAAAACAAATCACTTGTTTCAAATCTTGAAAAGCAGATGGTGGATTTTTCCAAGAATCAGGAATTTGAAAAAGCTTTGGAGTTAAAAAACAAAATTGATTTTATAAACGGATTAAATAACAAACAAAAAATATATATAAATTCAGAATATTCATGGGATTTTATAGGATTCTGTCTTTCTGATGATTTTGCTTCTGCTAATATTTTCATGTATAGAAATGGTGAGTTTGCCGGCTTTTCCAATTTTATACTTGAAAATTTTGAATATCTCAGCAGGGAGGAGATTCTGTCTGATTTTATAATTAAATATTATGATAATATAAGCAATATGCCATCAAATATATATATCCCCTTTTTGCTTGAAAACGAAAAATCAATAATTGAATTTTTTATAAGAACTAAAAATAAAAAAATTAACCTCAGAATTCCAAAATCCGGCGAGAAGAAAAAAATAATGGATATGGTATCCAACAACTGCAGGCTTTTTGCTGAGAAGAAAAAGTTTGAAAAGCAGTCAAATCACGATAAACTGTTTAATGATTTAATAGACCTTCAGGAAAAACTGACTCTGAGAAATATACCAAGAAGAATCGAGTGTTATGATATTTCAAATCTTAAAGATAGCTTTGCAGTAGGAGCGATGGTTGTTTTTAAGGACGGACATCCGATGAAGAATAATTACAGACATTTTAAAATAAAAACAGTTTCAGGGCAGGATGATTTTGCGATGCTGCAGGAGGTCCTTGAAAGAAGATTGCGTTATCTTAAAAAATCAAAAATAAGTATTGATGAAAGTTTTTATCAGAAACCGGATCTTATAATTATTGATGGAGGAAAAGGACAGCTGAGTGCAGCACAAGAGATTTTTGTTAAAAACGAAATAACTGAATCCATAGATCTGATAAGTATTGCCAAAAAAGAGGAGATAATATTCGGAAGTTGTCATCCTGAAGGTATAAAAATAAATA
>DNFX01000183.1 GCA_003486795.1 Actinomycetota bacterium | reverse complement strand
TAAAAATATTTCTGTCATCAAGAACAAATGATTTTCTCAGGACTATCGATTGTGCGCAGGATTTGCGCAAAGAAGGGATAATTGTTGAACTGGGATATAATGAAACTGACAGCAAACTGGAACATCTCAGAGACAGAAAAATAGATTTTTGTGTTATTATTGATGAAAAATTTTTAAATGTAAAAATAACCGATATTCATACGGAAAAAACATTTACAACAGAATTAAAATATTTGAAGGATTTTTTGCTAAATGAAAGAAACATTTAATATTGCCGTACCGAAAGGATATCTGTTCGAAGAAACAATCAGGATTTTAGAGAAATGCGGATATGATACCGGTTGCTTTGAAAATAATGACAGAAAATTATTTTTTTATTCAGAAAAAGATAATTTTAAATACATAATTACAAGACCTATGGATGTTCCTGTATATGTTGAACACGGTGCCTGTGATATCGGTTTTGTCGGCAAAGATGTTCTTCTTGAAAATGAATTCAGTGTTTTCGAACTTCTTGATTTGAAAAATGGCAAATGCAGGATGATACTTGCTACAAGAAAAAACTGCATTGATGATGTCAAAAGAAGATATGAGCATTTTGGAACAGTCAGAGTTGCGACTAAATATCCCAACATAGCAAAAACATTCTTTGAGAAAAAGGGGATGCAGGTAGAAATTATCAAACTGTATGGTTCGGTTGAACTGGCACCTATTCTGGGGATTGCTGACGAAATATTGGATATCACTGCAACAGGCAGAACAATTCTGGAAAATGATCTGGTAGAAATGGAAAATGTTGCTGATTCTACAACAAGACTGATAGCAAATGAAGTCAGTTACAGAATAAAGAATGAGATTATTGAGGATATAATTAAAAAAATAAAAAAGGTAATAATATAAGAAATGGAAAGAAAAGCAAAAATCATAAGGGAAACAGAAGAAACCAGGATTGAGCTTGAATTTGTATTGGACGGCAGTGGCAGGACGGATATTGATACCGGAAATGGTTTTTTAAACCATATTCTGTGCAGCTTCGCAAAACATGGAAAATTTGACATAAAAATAAAAGCCGGAGGAGATATAGAGACAGGGACACACCACCTTGTTGAAGATATTGGTATCTGCCTCGGGAAGGCTATAAATGAAGCCCTTGGAAGCAAAAAAGGAATTGAAAGATTTGCTTTTTTTATCTTACCGATGGATGAAGCGCAGGTAACTGTTTCAATTGATCTCGGAGGAAGAGCATTTTTGAGATTTGATGCTGATATGCCTTATGCTTTAATCGAAGGTTTTGAGTCAGTAATAGTTAAAGATTTTTTTGAAGCACTTGTAAGCAATTCTTTTATAAACCTGCACATTAAGAAAAATTCCGGGATAAATCCCCACCATATTATTGAAGCTATTTTTAAAGCTTTCGGCAAAGTTCTTTCAATTGCGTCCAGAATAACCGGGGGAGATGAAATACCTTCTACAAAAGGAATATTGTAGAAAATTATTATGGCTGATAAATATATAGCAGTGATAGATTATAATGCCGGAAATATAAAAAGCGTTTCAAATGCATTTTCCAGACTCGGGGCTATTATAAGAGTAACAAATAATCCAAGAGTGATCGGAAATTCTTCGGCAGTGATTTTGCCAGGGGTTGGTTCATTTGGTGATGCTTTAAATAATCTTGAGGCATTCAGACTTGTTGAAATTCTGAAAAAGGAAATAAAATCCAAACCATTTCTTGGTATATGTCTGGGGATGCAGCTTCTTTTTGAACGGAGCAGTGAGCAGGGTTTACATGAAGGTCTGGGAATATTTAAAGGTGAAATATCAAAGATACCTTCAGGCGGAGTTAAAATACCCCATATGGGATGGAATCAGATAAATTTGCTTAAGCCTGACAGTATTCTTTTCAGAAATATGGAAAATCTTGTCAATTTTTATTTTGTTCATTCTTATCATGTAGTTTGCACAGAATCAGAAATAATAAGCAGCACAACAGATTATGGAATAAAAATAACGGCAAGTATTGAGAAGGATAATATATTTGCAGTACAGTTCCATCCTGAGAAAAGCAGCATGGCTGGAATGAAAATCCTGCAGAATTTTTTGGAATTTGTTAATATCTGAGTATGGAAATAATACCGGCAATAGATATAATCGATGGAAAATGTGTAAGACTTTTTCAGGGTGATTATGAAAAAGTCAGCCACTATCCTTATACTCCGGTGGAAATAGCGGCCAGATGGAAGGATATGGGTGCAAAATGGATACATCTCATAGATCTTGATGGTGCAAAAAAAGGAAAACCGGTCAATCTGGAAACTGCTGAACTTATTAAAAAGAAAATTAATATCAGACTGGAATATGGTGGCGGAATAAGGACATTAAAGGATGTCGAATCTCTTGTCGGGATAGGGATTGACAGACTGATAATTTCAACCAAAGCTCTGGAAAATTTTGATTTTATCAGGGAAGCAGGAAATCTGTCAGGCAATAAGATTATAATCAGTCTTGATTTTAACAGTGAAGGAATAATCCTTAAGAAGGGCTGGCTTCAGCAATCTGAATACAATGTCATTGATTTCGGAAAGAGAATTTTCCAGTCAGGCATAAAGGAAGTAATTATTACTGATATTTCCAGAGACGGTACCCTTGAAGGAGTAAACAGAAAAATAATAAAAGATTTTGCAGAGTCAACAGGACTTAGTGTTTATATAGCAGGAGGTATAAACAGAATTG
>DNFX01000076.1 GCA_003486795.1 Actinomycetota bacterium | reverse complement strand
TGCTGTTTGAAGCATATGAACTTGACCCAGACTACGGGAAAGGGGCGCTGCACGAGTATTTTCTCCGTTATTATGCGTCACTTCCTCCGGGAATGGGAGGAAGTGACGAGAAAGCTGAGTATCACTACAGAAAAGCTGTTGAATTATCTGACGGCAGCAGGATTTCTCCTTTTATATCATATGCTGTTTCATTGGGCATTAAAAAACAAACCGGTGAAGGTCTTGCGGAATTTAAAAAAATGCTTGAAACTGCTTTAAATGTAAATATTGAAGATTATCCTGATAACATGCTGGAAAACACAATTATGAAACAAAAAGCGCAGTGGCTTCTGAATAATGTTGAAAATTATTTTCTGATTGATTAACTTTGATGTATAATATGCGGGGTTTTATGAGAAAATATTTTTATTTTTTTCTATTTCTTTTTACAGCTTCCCTGTTTGCCCAGGAAATAAAGATCGGAACGGTAGCTCCGGCCGGTTCCGCATGGGAAACGACGCTGAAAGAAATCGCAGCAGAATGGACAAAAATTTCCAATGGAGAAATTATTGTAAGAATATATTCAGGGGGAACAGTCGGCAGTGAAGATGATATAATCAGAAAAATCAAACTTGGCCGGCTAAATGCCGCCGCGCTTACTTCCCAGGGGATAAGAAGCATATCCAACGACCTTTTTGCCCTAAGCATACCTATGATGATTAAGGATGATAAGGAATTTGCCTATGTGTTTTCGAAAATGCAGCCTGCTTTCGACAAAAATCTCCAGAATAACGGATTTGTTCCATTGGGATGGACTAATACCGGCTGGGTAAAATGGTTTACAAAGTCTGAGGTATTGTATCCTGATGATTTAAAACAGATAAAACTGGCTGTTGATAATTCGGATGAAAAAGCTCTTCAGATCTGGCAGAGAACAGGTTTTAAGGTTATACCACTTTCAATTACAGATCTCATGTCAGGTATATACAGCGGCATGGCAGACGGAACATATTTTACCCCCTATGCTGCAAATGCCATAGGGCTTGCAGAATATACTCCTTATATGCTTGATTTACCAATTTCACCGGTTTACGGGCTGCTGACAATCAGCGACAGGACATGGAGACGGGTAAATGAAAAATATAAACCGGCTCTCTTAAAACGTACATCCGAGATTCTTGCGAAATTCTATGATAAGATTATTGCCATAGAAAATGAAGGGCTGACCCGTATGCAGCAGAAAGGTCTGAAGATTGTAAAAGCAACGCCTGACGCTGTAAATGAATGGGAAAAGGTTGTAGAAAGCGGTGTGAAAATATATATTGAACAGACTATAACGCCATCTGTTTATGCAGATATAAGAAAATACATTGATGAATATAGAGAAAAGAAATAAACTGGCTGGTTATCTTAATATAATTGTCACTTTCCTCGTTATTATGCTAGCGGCAATTCCAGTTATGGAAATTCTGGTACGTATAATTTTTAATACAGGTATTACCGCATCCTATTCAATTACAAGGCATGTGGTTTTATGGATTGCATTCCTTGGAAGCTATCTGGCAACTTCCGGAGGAAGGCATCTTTGTATTGAGGCAGGTAAAAAATATATTCCAGCAGAATTTCAGCCTGCGGTATATTCATTTTCAAAAATTGTTACTGTATCAATTTTAACTGCATATGTATTTTCATCACTTTCATTTATAATTATTGTCTTTGATTCAGTTGAGAAAATCGGTATAATCAGTACGAGATTTCTCACCAGTATTATTCCTGTATGCTTTGCAGCCATGCTTGCAAATGAAATGTCAGATGTTTTCCGGAGCGGTAAACTTAAATCACGGAAACTGCAGTGGATTATCCTTGGTATATCGTTATTCGCCGGAATATTTTTAAGTATAACCTCAATTGCAAATTTTATTTTTATCCAATTCAGCAATCCCCCGTATTTTATTGATGAGATGCTGGATAAATCAATACAGCTTCTTTCGTATATTAAAATACCTGTTTTATTATTGATAATTCTATCCGGTGTTTTAGGTACTCCTATTTTTATTATACTCGGCGGTGTGACTTATGTTTTATTATTCATTTCCGGGGGATTTACAGAAATAGCTGTTAATGAAGTTTACGCAGTTCTTACCGGCAACATGATTCCGGCTATTCCGCTTTTTACAATAACAGGATTTATTCTCTCTGAAAGCAGAGCGGGGGAGAGGCTGATTAATTTTTTCAAAAATGCGTTTGGCTGGTTCCCAGGGGGAATAATTATTGCAGTTATTATGATTTCTGCTTTTTTTACAACCTTTACCGGTGCATCAGGTGTCACAATTCTTGCTATCGGCGGTATTCTATACGTTATTCTTGAAAAACAAGGTATTGACAAAAAATTCCGGACTGGAATACTGACTTCTTCAGGCAGTATCGGCCTTTTATTCCCCCCGAGTCTTCCTATTATTCTATATGGCATTATTTCTAATATTGATATTAAATCACTTTTTATCGCAGGTATTCTGCCTGGATTTTTACTGGTTTTATCGCTTTCTGTTGCCGGAATTATTTATACAAAAAAGCACAAAATAAAAAGTGAAAAAATACAGTTTGTTGAGTTTTTGAAAAGTATAAAAAACACATTCTGGGAACTTCTTCTTCCTTTAATCATACTGGTAAGCTATTTTTCAGGCCTTACAACAATTGTTGAGACAGGAGCGGTCGCTGTTCTGTATATCCTGCTTGTGGAAACTTTTATTTATAAAGAACTGAATTTAAAAGGTCTTGTTGAAGTTATTAAAAAAAGTGTACCTGTTATAGGAGGTATCCTGA
>DNFX01000068.1 GCA_003486795.1 Actinomycetota bacterium | reverse complement strand
GTCTTGATAAGGAAGTGGCATTAATTACTGATGGAAGATTCTCGGGTGCGACAAGAGGTGCTTCAATAGGACATGTTTCCCCGGAAGCTATGTCAGGAGGACCATTAGCTGTAATTGAGGAAGGCGATATTATAGAAATTGATATCTTAAATAATAAAATAAATGTTCTTATTGATGATAATGAAATTAAGTCAAGACTTGATAAATGGAAAGCTCCTGAACCGAAAATAAAAGAGGGGTATATCGGCAGATATTCAAGAATGGTAACTTCAGCGTCAAGAGGGGCTGTTTTTGAGTAATATATAGTAACAAATTATAGTGAGGTTTATATTATGAGTAAAATAAGCGGTTCAAAAATGCTTTTAAAATGTCTTATGGAAGAAGGAGTAGAATACATCTTTGGTTATCCTGGCGGGAAGGTTATACCTATTTATGACGCCATATATGATGAAAAAAAGATAAAGCATATTCTGGTAAGACATGAACAGTGTGCAGCACATGCAGCTGATGGATATGCAAGGGCAACTGGTAAAACCGGAGTATGTATGGCAACTTCGGGACCAGGTGGAACAAATCTTATAACAGGGATAGCCAATGCATATATGGATTCAATACCGATAGTAGCAATTACCGGACAGGTATCGACTGCAGAGATAGGTACAGATTCTTTTCAGGAAGCAGATATTACCGGAATTACATCACCGATAACAAAACATAACTATCTTGTTAAAAATGTGAAGGATCTTCCGACAACGATTAAAGAAGCTTTTTATATTGCCTCCACAGGTAGACCGGGACCGGTTCTTATCGATATTCCGATCGATGTTCAGAATGCCCTTATTGATGAAAATATTAAAGCTGAAATAAATCTTCCGGGATATAAGCCTACTCTTAAAGGCCACTTAAAACAGATTAAAGAAGCAGCATTAAAAATATACAACAGCAGCAGGCCTGTTATTTTTGCTGGTGGAGGAGTAGTATCTTCGGGTGCAGATAAAGAGCTGACAGAATTTGCCAGATTTTCAAAAATCCCTGTACTGACTTCGCTGCTTGGAAAGGGTTCTTTTCCTGAAGATGATGAACTTTCTTTAATGATGGCAGGAATGCATGGAACAAAATTTGCTAATCTTGCACTTACGGAAACGAATCTCATTATTGGCATAGGTGTCAGGTTTGATGACAGGGTAACAGGAAAATTAAGTGAGTTTGCCAAAAATGCGGAGATTATTCACATAGATGTTGATCCAGCTGAAATTGGGAAAAATGTTAAAGTAAAAATCCCTATTGTGGGAGATGCAAAAAATGTACTGGTGGATCTTATAAGAGAATATAAAGCTATTAATGATGAAAAGGGTGATGCTTCAAGGCAGGAATGGCTTGAGCTGATTCAAAAGTGGAAAAAAGATTATCCTGTTGCTTATTTTAATGATACAGATGCGTTAAAACCAGGATATATAATAGAAAAACTTTATGAAATTGTTGATGGTAATGCCATTATCTGCACGGAAGTCGGGCAGAACCAGATGTGGGCTGCACAGTTTTTCAAATGCAGCAAGCCCAGGACTTTTATATCATCAGGTGGTTTGGGTACAATGGGTTTTGGTTTCCCTTCCTCAATAGGAGCACAATTTGGTTGTCCCGACAAACTAGTTTTTGATATTGCCGGTGACGGAAGCATACAAATGGTTTCGCATGAATTTGCTACAGCTGTAATAAACAAGCTTCCGATAAAAATAATTCTTTTAAATAATGGAAACCTCGGAATGGTTAAACAGTGGCAGGAGCTTTTTTACAAAAAAAGATATTCTGAAACAATAGTCAGGGACTGTGTGGATTTTGTCAAACTTGTTGAAGCTTATGGAGGAGTAGGGATAAGAGTTAGGAAAAAAGAAGATGTTGAAAAAGCAATAAAAGACGCTATAAATATAAATAATCTGGTATTGATTGATTTTCATATTGATCCGGATGAAAATGTTTTCCCCATGGTTGCGCCGGGAGCTCCCATTAGTGAAATGATGGTGCTTGGAAAGGAGAAAAAATGAATCATATAATTTCTGTAATGGTTGAAAACAAATCAGGAGTACTTGCAAAAGTAGCAGCACTTTTCAGTAGAAGAGGTTTTAATATAGAAAGCCTTGCTGTAGGAACTACTGATGATGATAAAGTTTCAAGAATAACCATAGTGGTTAATTCTGATGAATCGAGTATTGAACAGATCACCAAGCAGCTTCACAAACTTATCAATGTTATTAAAATTCAGAGATTGCAGGCAGAGTATTCTGTTCAGAGAGAACTTGTTCTTATAAAAGTAAATACAGAAAACAAAAGCAGAGCTGAGATTCTTGAGATTAGTAATATTTTCCGGGCAAATGTTGTTGATGTTACAAAAGGAACAATAATGCTGGAACTGACCGGGAATTCTTCCAAGATAAATGCTTTTGAGGAATTGCTAAAACCATACGGTATTCTTGAATTTGTAAGAACGGGTATGATTGCATGTTCAAGAGGCAAAAAGTATTAATAAATTTATTAAAAAGACAAGGAAAGAGAAATGTCTTTTAAAGGAAAAATATTAATTACCGAGGAAATCAGCAGACAGGCGATTGATTCTTTAAAAAAGGATTTTGCTGTCGATTTAAAAAAGGAACTGTCCAGTCAGGATCTGCTCAGGGAAATAAATAAATATGATGCACTGATCATAAAAAGTGCTACAAGGATTAATGAAGATGTGATAAAAAAAGCAGATAATCTGAAAGTTATAGCAAAAGCAGGTGCAAGCATCGATAATATTGATATTAAATCTGCAACCAGAAAGGGCATATATGTAATCAATTCTGTTGCAAGTAATCTGGTATCGGCTGCGGAACTTGCAATTACACTTATTATGGCTTGTTCCAAAAAAATTAATATAGTCTGCAGGACTGGTGCAGCGAAGAAAGATATTGATAGATTAAAATTAAAAGGAATAGAACTGGAAGGCAAGATTCTCGGAATAGTTGGTCTTGGCAAAACCGGAAATCTTGTTGCAAAAAAAGCACTTGCCCTGGGTATGGAAGTATACGCTTTTGATCCTTATGTATCGGAAGATAAATTCTGGCAGTCAGATATTAAAAGAAAAGATAATCTGGAAGACTTGTTCAGAATATCTGATTTTATTTCTGTCCATCTTCCTAAAACAAAAGAGACTTCCGGTGTGATTAATAAAAAATTATTTGACTGTATGAAGAGCGATTCAGTAATAGTAAGTCTTTCAAAAAAAGGCATAATTGTCGAGGAAGATTTATATGATGCTGTTAAGGGAAAAAAGATCGGAGCTGCTGCAATAGATCTTTCAGAGGCGGATTATCTCAAAGATTCAAAACTATCTGAGCTTGAAGAAGTCATTCTGACTCCTCATTTAAGCGGATCGACTCTTGATGCCCAGGAAAAGACAGGACTTGAAATCAGCAGACAGGTTACAGACATCCTGAATGGAAAAATTCCTGGTAATGCAATAAATCTTCCTTTGTTAAGCCAGGAAATCATAGAGGAATCCTATCCTTTTTATGAGCTATGCAATAATCTTGGTTCAATCTTTGCCCAGTTCTTTGAAAAAGATTTAAAAGAAGTAGAAATAATTTATAATGGCAGGGTCGCACAATTAAAAACAGATTTTCTTACGACTGTTATTATTTCAAAAATACTTGAAATTAAAACTACTGAAAGGGTTAACATTGTTAACGCCCGTATGATATGTGAAGAAAAAAAGTTGAAGGTAAAAGAAACAAAAGATATAAAAACCCAGGATTTTATAAATCTTATAAAAATAAAAGGCATGGGAGATGAATATCTTATGACTTTGTCAGGTACGGTTACAGGAATAAAAAATGTTCCGAGATTTATCTCAATTGATAAGTTTGAAATAGATATGGTTCCTTCGAAACATATGGCATTTTTAAGATATAAAGATATCCCGGGACAGATTGGCAAAATAGGTACTGCTTTTGGAAAGTTAGGCGTAAATATTGCAGCTATGCATGTCGGAAGAAAGGTTGTGAGCGG
>DNFX01000257.1 GCA_003486795.1 Actinomycetota bacterium | reverse complement strand
ATTTGTTTAAACCAGGTGGCAGAAACCCTCAGATAACCCGGAATCTTACTGATCTTGAAATAATAAGGGCGGAACTCCGCAATGCCCGTACAGGTATTGAGCAGTATAATGCTGCCTGCAGCGCTCTTGAAAAAAATTTACATGAAATTGAGGAGTTACAAAAAGACTATAAATTTGTCAGCAAAAAGAAGAATGAAATAGAAACATATCTGAAATTATGGAATAACTGGATTTCGCTTGAAGATTGTCAAAAAGAACTTTCTGAACTTCCTTTAAAAGTGGAGAATTTTCCAGAGAATGGAATTGAAAGATTGGAGCGTAACCTTGAAAAGCTGACCAGAGAAAAAGATCTTCTTGTTGAATTTATTTCAGACAACGAAAATCTGCTCAAAGAAATCAATGCCATATGTGTTAATCAAAAAATACTTGCAGAAGTAGCAGGGATAAAAACTCTTCTTGATAGAAAAGAAGGTTTTTTATCTGTTGTAAGTAACTTGCCTGCCATGAATGATAAACTCAATTTCATACAGAGAGATATTCTTGATATCCTCAGTATACTGGGAAAAGAATGGACTGAAGAACGTGTTTCAATGGTTGACAGATCGTTGTTTACACGTGAAGAAATATTGAAACATGAAAAACTCCTTGAAAACATGGTTTTAAAAAGGAAAGAGGCAGAGCGTTTTGTCCGATTAAAGGATGAAGAATATGAAGCGGTTCTTACTGAAGTGGAGCAATTAGAAAAAGAATTTGAACGCTACCGTGATATACCGGAAGAAACAGATGAAAAAACAATCCGTGCCTTGCAAAACGGCAGGGATCAATTTGCTTCAATAGTAAGAGAGCTTCCTCTTGAATTGAAAGACTTGAATGAAGCAGAATATGAGTTTTCTGAAATAATTAAGGAAATTTCTCCTGAATGGAATCATGAAGATATTATTTATTTTGACTGTTCTGTTTCCTCACAGCAGAAGATACAAGTACATGAATCAAAACTGGAAAGATTATCAAAGCAATGCGACAGGGAAATGATGAAACTTGACGCACTGCGGACTGATTTAAATAACATCAAGGAACAGCATGCTATAAAGTTCACTGAACTTAAGAGTATGGAACAGACGTGTTCAGCATCATTGGACGACCTGGAAAAGAAAAAATCAAAATTGAGAATATTAAAAAATAATGTTTTTGAGCAGAATAGTCTTGTTTCGGAAATGACTTATCTTGAAGAACGTCTTACAGACAAAAAACAGGAAATGGAACGCCAAAGTATGGAAAAGAATGTGCAGGCGCCTCGCAAGCTTAAACCATTGGCTTTTATTTCAATTATTACAGGTTTTGCAGTCTTTACCTTGCTAATGCTTCTCAAGGAGCATACAGCAGCTGTAGTNNTAATTTTTGAAGTAATTGCTGTTATCTTTTTAATAATAAATTGGTTCTTTCAGAACAGGCATCTCCTTGCAGCTGTCCATGAAAAGGCTGTTATTGATGAAATAGAAGAAAAGTCAGCGGTGATTAATAATAAATTGTTTAGAATCAAAGAAATATATGCCTCACTCTCAGATATTATCACAGAATCAGCAAATGATCTTGGAATCAATATTCCTGTAACAGCCAGCGACATAGACATTTTTGAAACATTAACGGACAAGGAAATAGTGTTTTCTGAAAATAGAAAATGCCTTACCGCGGAAATTGAAAATTTAAATATCCGTATTCGGCAGATGGAAAGGTTAATAGAAGGACAGGTGGAAACCTTGGAAGGCTGCAAATTGAACCTGGACAAGGCAAACACTGACAGAGAAAACTGTCTTATGGAAATGAAGCTCGATGTTGATTTAGCGCCTGGAACAGCACACCTGATCTTTATAAAAATTGAGAATGCTAAAAACAGGATAAAGTATATCAACGATATAAAAAACAGAATTTCTATTATGGAAAGGACTATGGAAGAGTATCTGCATTTTGCCGGGAACATCCCCGGCTTCTTATTGCTGAAAGATAAAGAGCCAGCAGAATTACTTAAAAACATTGATCTTTTTCTTGAAAAAAATCGTGAAGCAGAAAAAAGAAGACATGAAAGAAAATTGGCTGAAGAAATACTGAAAGATAAGAAAAACAGAAAAAGGGATTTACAGAATGTTTTAAATGAGGCAAATGACAATCTGCTTAAAGCCTTGGATAAGGAAAAAGAAGCCATCACATTCTGGAAAAACTGGCTTGTCAAAGAAGGATTTGATAGTGAATTATCTCCTGCAACTGTAAAAGATGCTTTCCAGAAGATAGAAAAGTGTATAGACCTCATACAACAGAAGGAAGAGTTGACTGTCCGGATCAGAGAAAGAGAGGGATATACAGAAGACTATCTAATTATGGCACGTACTGTTTTTGAAAATGCAGACATACCTGTGCCTGAAAAAGCTCACCTTGCAATTGCTATTGATAAATTAGGGAAGGAACTTGATGATACAAAGGCAAATCAGGCAAGAAGAGAGGAGCTGCAGCGTAAGGTACCTGAAAGTGAATCAAAAATTGCGGTATCAAGTGGAAAAATTGCAGGCATTGAAAAAGAGCTGGATGACCTGATAAAAGCAGGAGGCGCTCTTGATCAGGAAAATTTCAGGACAAGGGGCCGTTTCTTTAGCAGGCGGATGGAATTATTAAACAGGATTAGCGAGGAAGAAAGGGCATTGAAGGTTATTTCAGGTGAAGAAGATCTTTCATCTCTTAAGAAGAGATTAAAATCGCTGGATAATTCATATTTGAAAAATACTCATATAGTGTTTTCGGAACAAATTGAATCTCTTGAAGCAAGGCTTAATGATTGTCGCCAGGGAAAGGCAGACTTGTCCTTGGAGATATCGCGCCTGGCTTCGTCAGATGACATATCCTGTCTCAGGAACAAAGAAGAGAGTTTACTGGAAGAGATACGTGTGCTTTCTAAAAAATGGGCTTGCTATGCTATTGCAAAGTTTTTACTCAACAAGGCAAGAGAAAAATTTGAACAGGAACAGCAGCCGAAGGTTATTTCTGATGCAGGCATTTTTTTTAAGACTATAACTGAGGGGCAATATGAAAAA
>DNFX01000111.1 GCA_003486795.1 Actinomycetota bacterium | reverse complement strand
GGGCATTGTTTTTTTTGCATATTTGATAAGGTTTGTTAATTCTTCATAATCTGTCATGGCCATTACATCAGAATCTCTGTCTAATTTTTTTATAATTATAAAAACCAGTCGGCTGATATTTATTTCTGCAAGCTGGTTTAGCGCCTCATAATCACTTTCTGTTTTTAGGGAATCAATACCGGCAATTATATGAGGGACTGTATTATTTCCTGTTTCTTCAAGTATTTTAATGGTATTAATGTAATCTTTCCCGGTCCTGTTCTTCAGATTGTAAATATTTTCTATGGCATTTTTACCTGAAATCATATTAACAAGGACAAAATCTATTCCGCTTTCTTTTATTTTTTCAGCTTCCCTGTGGTCTGTAAAACCCAGATGTGCCAGTATAATCAGTCCGGGACATATTCTTTTTAATTCTTTTATTGCTCCGAGATAGTTATAAATAGGCAGTTTTCCGTTTCTGTCAAAACCGCCGCTTAAAAGAATGCCTTTAAGTCTGTTATTATTGTGCTCGCTGATTATTTTATTTAATCCGTCAGCTGATTTATCAAAAATATTCATTGTGTCAAGCAGCTTCTTTTTGCAGTGAGCACATTCAAGCTCACAGTTATTTCCGGTAATGCTGAAATTCTTAAAACTTGCCGTACTGTTACTGTAAAAAGAATTAACATATTTTTTGGAGCCTGGAACTGCAAAGATAATTTCTTTTTTTCTTTCCATCAGTATTTTTAGAATATAAACATAAAATAATAATTCTCAGAAAAATTTATAAAGATCAGTGCGATTAGCTTTAAATGAAATAACTCAGTGAATCAGTGAAGCTACCTGCTTTCTTATAATCTCTTTTTCATGGCTGTCAGGTAAGTAAGGATAATTTCTGAAAGGCTCTGATGGTCTTTCATTTGCCAACGGTCTGTTGCAGGCAGATATGCCCTCTGAAGTTCCCGGACAGCCTGAGGTAGTAAATGCAAATCCTTCTTCTATAATCTCATTAATATCATAATCAAAGGAAATTATCTCGCCATTATTATCAAATTTTATTTTATCAATACCTGTTTGCTTTTCATTGATAAGGTAGCGGGCTATCTGTATTTTCCTGTAATGAAAAAGGTCCGGGGGTTCAAGATTTTCCAGCTCACTGAAAGCTTCGGGAAAAAATGAAAACAAATGTGTCTTTGCTCCCATCTGATGGGCATCCCATATGGTTTTTACCATTTCTTCTTCAGTTTCTCCAAGACCGGCAATAAGGTGGATGCCGGCATTAAATTTACCGAATACATCTATTGCATCCTTTAATATTTTCCAGTACTTCTCCCATTTGTGAGGTCCTTTTACACCACTGCCTCTGAGTTTTGAAAAAATGCTTCTGCAAGCCGCATCTATGGCGATGCCTATCATATCGGCTCCGGCTTCTTTTAAAATTTCCAGTTCCTTTCTGCCTTTCAGTATAGTCGGAGAAATAAGGATGCTAACAGGATGGGGGAGTTCCCTGTGGATTTTTTCAGTTATGGTGACCGTATCATTAAATGCCCTGGATTTTGTAATCATCGAAATACATATTCTCTGGAAATCTGCGGAGTTTTCTTTTGTTTTTCTTATTACTTCATCCAGTCTGTAAACCGGCCATTTTACTCTTATAAATGTTTTTGATTTTCTGTCAGATAATACATTTTCTGAATGTAATCGCTGAGCTGAAAGTCCGCAGTATGCGCACCTACCGATGCATTTATCATCATAAACCAGAAGAAGGTTCAAACCGGTAAGTTTAACTTTTTCTTTAAATCTGCCGGGCTCCAATCCGAGGCTTATTGCTGCAGCCAGGCTTGTCTGGATATATTCAGGACTGTTCATGTATAATTAAACATAATTCAAGTAAATCAAAAAATAAATATATCTTAAAAAAAACAAACATTCAAATTATAAAGTCCTGGGAAAATATTATTACTAAAATAGTATAATTAAAAAAAACAAATATTTGGGAGTTTGCAATGAAATTAAAAAATAGATGGGCTTTGGTTACAGGTGGTGGTAGAGGTATCGGGAAAGGAATAAGCATCGAACTTGCAAAAGAGGGATGTAACGTTATTGTCAATTATGTATCTGAACCACGCAGGGCTGAGGAAACTGTAAAAGAGCTGAAAAATCTTGGAGTACAATCCTATAGTGTGAAAGCAGATGTGTCCGACAGAGTTGAAGTAAATAAAATGATTGCAGATATAGTTTCAAATAATGAACTAGATATACTTGTAAATAATGCAGGTGTTGTAAAGTTTGAGCCTTTTCTTGAGATTACCAGGGAATCCTGGGACTTTCAGATGAATATAAATCTTGTTGGGGCATTTAATGCAGGACAGGAAGTATCAAGATATCTTGTCAAAAGGAACAAAGGCGGGAAAATAGTATTTGTCACTTCTTTTAACCAGGAAGTTCCGAATGGGAGCCAGGGAGTTTACAGTATTACGAAAAGCGGCATAAAAATGCTTGCAAAAAGTATGGCGCTTGAACTATCTGAATACAAAATAAATGTCAACACTATTGCTGCGGGAGCTGTAATAACTGACATAAACAAGGTGCAGATTGAAGAATTTCCCGGACTTGTTGACAGGCTTAATAAAATAATTCCGCTTCACAGGTGGGGAACTCCTGAGGATATGGGAAAGGCTGCTGTCTTTCTCTCTTCAGCAGATTCGGATTATGTGACAGGCTCGACTATTTTTGTGGAAGGCGGAATAATGATTAATAATGGGATGCTGATTAATGTTAGTGAAGATTAGTAATTAAAATATATCAAAGAAATAATTCCAATTTATTTAAAAAACAAAAAATAAAAAAAGGTTTGATTTTTATGAATTACTCGATTGAAATTTTTAAAAATGGAAAAACAACTGCACCAGGCCCGGAAATGTTTTATCTGAGTGAGTGGGAAAAAAATTATAATCTTTATACTTATTTTTTCCAGATAAAGTCTGGCGACAAAACTATTCTTGTAGATACCGGATGCGGAGACACCGATATCATAAATAAAATGCTTTTTGAAGAATTCAAGGGAAAAATCAGCTTTGATCTTCCTGAAGAGGAAAGAATACAGTCATATATAGGGAAAGGGAGGATAATACCTGAAAAAGTAGATTATGTTATACTGAGCCATCTTCACCATGATCATTCTTCAAATGTCAGCCTTTTTAGAAACGCAAAAGTAGTTCTTTCAAAAAAAGGATGGCTTGAATATATGAAAAAAGAAAGGCCATATTATTATAATGATGCTCTTTTCCCTATCGAGCCGATAAAATATATTTCCTCATTACCTGCAGAAAATATAATTCTTGTTGATGAAGAACAGGAAATATTGCCGGGACTTAAAGTATTTTATGTAGGGGGTCATACTCCATGCTGTATGGCTGTTGAAGCAAGGACACAGTCAGGAAATGTTGTAATAACTTCAGATGTTGCTTTTCTAAAAGATAATGTAAAGAATAATCATCCTATTGGACTTTTTTATGATTTGTGGGAATGTTTTGAAGCATATAAAAAAATTAATAAAAGGGCTGACATTATTCTGACAAGTCATGATCCGGAAATTTTAGATAAGGATTTTCCATCATCTCTGATAAAATAAACAGAATCATTTGTTTTGGAAAGAAAAGATATAAGAAAGATAAGGATTTATATTAATAATATTTATATATAAAGATAGGTGTTAAATGAAGATAACAGAGGTTCAGGTAATTGATATTGCCGCTACCAGAGCAGAAGGATTTGCCAAATTTATTAGATATTCACCACTTGTAGGGGTAATGGAGCCTTATGAAGAGTATGCGACTGATCGCGGCATGTGGACCGGTGGAACTGACTGGATTGTACCAATAGTGATAATAAGAACTGACAATGGTCTTGAAGGTTATGGTTTTTGCTGCGGAGGTACAGCTGCTGCCGGGAAAATCCTTATAGAAAATCATTATAAAAATTACCTTATCGGAGCTGATCCTTTCAATTCAGAAACATTATGGGATAAAATGTACCGATCTTCAATTGTATTTGGCCGCAAAGGTGCAGCTATTGAAGCAATAAGCGGAATAGATAATGCGCTGTGGGATTTAAAGGGAAAAGCACTTCAGGTCCCGGTCTACAAGCTTCTTGGTGGAAAAACAAAAGATAAAGTTAAGTTATATGCATCAAATCTTCATCCAAGCGATATATATAATCCTGATTATGACAAGCTGGCACTCGAAGCAAAAGATTACGTAGAGCAGGGATATCAGGGGCTGAAACAGAGAATGTGTACTGGCCCCAGAGAAGGTTTTAAAGGAATGAAAAGAAATGAGATGCTTGTCAGAACTGTCAGGGAAGCGGTAGGAGATGATATAGAACTTATGATAGATGCTTATATGGGCTGGAATGATCTTGATTATGCTGTAGAAATGATTAAGAGACTTGAAAAGTACAATCTTAGCTGGGTTGAAGAGCCACTTTTGCCTGATAATCTTGAAGGTTATAAATATCTTAAAACCAGGGTTGGCACACCTATTGCAGCAGGAGAGCATGAATATACAAGGTTCGGATTTGCAGAGCTTATTTCACAAAAAATAGTTGATATAATACAGCCCGACATTAGAAGAATGGGCGGACTTACCGAAGCGAAGAAAGTTGCTGCAATTGCAGAAGCTTTTGGTGTTCCCCTTGCCCCTCATGTCAGCTATGCTGAAACCCTGCATTTTGTAATGTCCTGCCCTTCCGTAAAATGGGCAGAAGATACCTGTGTACCTTCATGGGAAAAAGAAAAGCAGAAAGGCGGTTTTTCCGATGCTTATATCCTGGGCAGTCCCAGAGCGGAAGGCGGATTCATGAAGATTGATGACGAAAAACCGGGGTTTGGCATTACGCTTAATATGGAAGTCATAGAAAAATTAAAAATTTAAAAAAAAACAAAATAATCCTTTACATACTTTCACCTTAATATAAAAATATAATATATTAATTACAGCTGTAACTGATATTACTATTTTTAATCGTTTAAATTTTTTACGAAATTGGAGTTTGATATGGCTATTCCAGAGGGTGTAATAGTTGCGATGCTCACTCCCTTCAGAGAAGATGGGAGAATTAATGAAATTGAAGTCAGAAAACTTGTTAATTTTCTGATTGATAGCGGTGTAGATGGTATTTTTCCTGTTTCATCATGTGGTGAGTATGTTCACATGGATATGGAGGAGAGAAAATATCTTATAGACATAGTTACCGATGAAAATAACGGAAGGGTTGCAATAGTCCCGGGTACAGGTGCTACCTGCTTTGAAAAATCAATTGAACTGGCAGACTATGCAAAAGAAAAAGGTTGTTCCGCAGTTGTGCTCCACGGTCCTTATTTCTTTAAGAATATAAATGATGTAGTTGAAGAACATCTCAAGAAAGTTGCTGTCGCTGTAGATATTCCGATTTTTTTATATAACATACCTTTTTTTGCTAATGAAATAACACCCCAGATAGCTCATGATCTTTGTGTTCTGCCTAATGTTGTAGGCATAAAGGATTCATCAGGCAATATGATAAATGTCATGAATCTTATTGATATGACTAGAAAGATTAAACCGGATTTTAAAGTTTTGGTCGGTGTTGAAGAGATTCTATATCCTGCACTTGCTGCTGGCTGTAATGGATGCATGACAGCAACAGCAGGAATTTTACCGGAATTTATGGTAGGTATTTATGATAACTTTTTAAACGAAAACTATTCTTACGCTCTTGAGCTTCAGCTTGCAATACTTGAATTTATAAGAACAATGAAATCAGTTAACTTCCCCCAGGGTTTTAAAGAAGCTCTTGATCTCAGGGGGATCAAGATGGGGCCTCCAAAAATGGCATACAGTACTTTACTTGGAAATGAACTGGTTGAAGTTAAAAACAAATTAAGAAAAATGACGGAAGACCTTTTGCTGAAATATTTTCCGCATTCAAAAATGGAGTATACGCCTTCAAAAGAAATAATTCCCTTCTGCGAATATGTAGAGATTAAAACCAGACAATATGTTGATTCTGCAAATTGCAAGATAGATACCGGAAGTCTTGGAAATAAAAAATCTTCTT
>DNFX01000062.1 GCA_003486795.1 Actinomycetota bacterium | reverse complement strand
ATGCAGTTAAAAAATATAATGTAAAAAATATCTGTAATTATAATTACAGAATGGTTCCCGCCATGGTGCTTGCAAAAAATTTAATCAAAGACGGCAAGCTTGGAAAGCTATTCCACTTCAGGGCAAGATATCTTCAGGAATGGATAATAGATCCGGATTTTCCGATGATATGGAGATTAAGAAAAGCTGAATGCGGAAGCGGTGCACTTGGTGATCTGGGTTCTCATATTATAGATCTGGGAAGATTTCTTTGCGGTGAGTTTAAAAATGTAAGCGCTGTTTCCCAGACCTTTATCAAGGAAAGATATAATGAGGACAAAAAAAAGGAAAAGGTTGATGTTGACGACGCCATAGCTGCAGCAGTTGAATTTGAAAACGGGGCAATAGGGACAATCGAGGCTTCAAGATTCTGTCCGGGAAGAAAGAATTTCAATACTATTGAGATAAATGGTGAAAAAGGAAGTATCTGGTGGGATCTTGAAAATATGAATAACCTGCATGTTTACTGGAGAGAGGAAGAACCGGAAGTTACAAGAGGTTTTCATTGCATAAGCGTTACTGAATCATATCATCCTTATTATGATCAGTGGTGGCCTCATGGCCATATAATCGGCTGGGAAAATACTTTTGTACATACAGCTCTTAATATGGTGAATGCTGTTATGCTCGGGGCACCGCTTGAGCCTTATGTTGCAACTTTTGAAGATGGTTACAGAAATGCTGTAATATGCGATGCAATGATGAAATCAGCAGAAACAGGTAAAAAAATCCAGTGTGTTTTTGAATAATTTTTAAAACTGGCTGCGCAGTTTTTATTATTTTTTGGTATTTTGGAGGAATAAATGAAATTTGGAATAAACACATTATTATATGCAGGAACCTTTCAGGATGAGCATGTTAAAAATCTGTTTGGGAAATTTGCCGAAATGGGTTTTGACGGTGTGGAGATAGCTCTTGAGAAAAAAGGAGATATCGACTACAAAAAAACACTAAAAGCTTTCAATGATAATGGACTTGTCTGCTCATCGATTTGCGGTTTATTCGGAGAAAACAGAGATATCAGAGGACCGGAAAAAGAAAAAATCGAAGGCGGATTTTCTTATATCAAAGATTGCTTTGAAGCCTGTGCTGAACTTGAATGCCACCTGTTTACAGGCCCTGTTTATTCTGCAGTCGGCCGTGCTTCCCTTGTTCCTGAAGACCAGAAAAAAATTGAGTGGAACAGAGTTGTTGAAAACCTGGGCAAAGTATGTGAAATGGCTGAAAAATACGGAATATATGTTGCCCTTGAACCTCTTAACAGGTTTGAAACAGATTTTATTAATGTATGCAAAGATGCTGTAAGAATGATAAAAGATGTCGGAAGCAAAATGCTTAAAATACACCTGGATACATTCCATATGAGCGTGGAAGAAAAAAGTTCCGCGATGGCTATCCTTGATGCCGGCAAAGACCTGCTATACATGTTTCATGCGAGTGAAAATGACAGGGGTGCAGCAGGAACAGGGCAGGTACACTGGAAGGCATGTGCAGATGCATTAAAGAGAATAAACTATGAAGGATGGGTAGTTATAGAGTCTTTCACTCCTGAAAATAAAATGATTGCAAAAGCAGCATCAATCTGGAGACAGACAGAAGAAAACGCATTTGTTCTTGCTGAAAAAGGTCTTGGATTTTTAAAAGGTCTTTTAAATAATTAGACAGCCTGTGAAAGTGATTGTTTGTCTAAAAATTTTAAAATAAATTAGATTGGAGAATTGATGGCAGAAATAGTTTTAGAAAATATAGTTAAGCAGTTTAAATCTTTGATTGCTGTAAATAATCTGAATCTTACGATTCAAAATAAAGAATTTGTTGTTCTGCTTGGGCCTTCAGGATGCGGTAAAACAACCACACTCAGGATGATATCCGGTCTTGAACTTCCTACCGAAGGAAAGATTCTTCTCGACGGGGAAGATGTTACTTTTAAAAAAGCTTCACAAAGAGACATTGCATTTGTATTTCAGCTTTATGCACTTTATCCTCATATGACTGTTTATGGAAATATGTCTTTTCCTCTGAGAACACAGGGATATTCTAAAACCAAGATTGATGAAGAAGTGGACAGAGCAGCAGAATTACTGAAGATAAAACATATACTGAATAAAAAGCCAAAAGAACTGGCCGGTGGTGATATGCAGAGAGTTGCTCTTGGAAGAGCACTTGTAAGGAGGCCTAAAGTATTTTTGCTTGATGAGCCCATAGGAACTCTTGACGCAAAATTCAGGGAAGAAATGCGTACTGAATTAAAGAAACTTCATGTAGATGTAGGGGCAACGACTGTTTATGTTACGCACGACCAGGTTGAAGCTATGTCAATGGGTGACAGGGTTGTAATAATGAATAAGGGTATTTTGCAGCAAGTTGGGACACCTCAGGAAGTTTACAGTCATCCTTTAAATTTGTTTGTAGCAAAATTTATCGGAAGTCCCGGTATGAATTTCATAGATGTGCTTCCAAT
>DNFX01000243.1 GCA_003486795.1 Actinomycetota bacterium | reverse complement strand
GAAGACAGAATAGTAAAGAATAAATTTCAGATTATGCAGGGAAGGTGTTCATGTCCACCAGGCTTGCCAAAGTGTGTTTGCGGAGCAAAGAAAGTTGCCAATATTCTGACAAGGAAAGCAATTATTCCCGGAAAGGAAGAAATTATAAATAATCCGAGGTCAAAAAGTGCGAAATTAAGAGCTATTGAAAAAATAGAAGATATATAAAAAGAAAAGGTAACAGTAATGCAAAGTACAGCTGAACAGGAATATTATGAAGAAGATGCTACTGCCCTGACTCTGGTAAAAAATGATAATACTGTCAGGAAGAAAAAAGAACAGTATTATCTTTATTACAATTCAGGGGTTTTCCCTATACTGCTCTTCATTATTCTGTTTTTATGTNNATTCTCAGGCTTAATCAGGCAATCAGCGCAGAAAAAGACAGAAGCGACAGATTGAATCTGAAAATCTCCCAGTTAAAATCTCCTTCACTAATAGCTTCAGCAATTGAAATTAAAAACGATGCTGACTTAAAAGTTGCTGGCGCACAACAGGGAGATAATGCTGGAGATGATTTGAATATAAATAAAGAAAATAGTGAGGAGCCTTTAAATAATGCTACCGAGTTTAAAGAGCTTGATATATTTTACAGCCAGACTGCCAATAATATAAATATCGCTGAAAACAGTGAAGGCAGTTTTAATAATTATAATAACCAGAATGAGATTACCAACAGTATGAATCTTGGAGCAGTTGCAAGTAATATCAGGGATGTTCTTCTGGTAGTATCAGAGGGGATATTAACATTCTTTATTCCTTAAAAAAATGATTAGAAAAGATAATACAAAAGCCAACAGGAGAAGGATTTTTTTCCTGTTTTTTTTATTTATTGCAGTCTTCGGTCTGATAATTTACCGACTTGTAAACATTCAGTATGTATTTGCAGATAAATACAAGGTTGAAGCTGATTATCAGCATACCGGTGATTATATAATAAAATCAAAAAGAGGAAAAATACTGGACAGATCCGGAATAGAACTTGCATCAAGTCTCGTTGAAAAAACCATTACTGCAAATCCGAGATTAATAAAAGATGAAGATTATGTAGCTGAAGTAATAAGTGAGCTTCTTGCAATTGATAAAGAAGAAATAAAAGAAAAACTTTCAGATAAGGAAAGAGGATTTGTGTATATTGCACGCAAGATTGATACATATACAGCAGATAAAATAAGCTCATATGGTTTTGAAGGAATAGGAATAGAAGACGAATGTAAAAGATTTTATCCTCAAAATGAACTTGCAAGCCAGCTGATAGGTTTTACCGGGACAGATAATATCGGATTGTCAGGCCTGGAACTTGGATATGAGGAACTATTAAGAGGCATAGATGGAAGATACAGGGCTGAAAAGGATGTTTTCGGAAAGATTATAGAGGCTGATGAAGAAAGCTATACTGCTCCTATTCCAGGCTCTGATATAGTGCTTACAATAGATTCGGGTCTTCAGTTTTTTACTGAAAACAAATTAAAGGAAGCTGCAGAACAATTCCAGGCACCAAAAGCAATATGTATAGTAATGAACCCCAAAACTGGAGAAATATATGCAATGGCTCAATATCCTACTTTTGATTTAAATAATTATTCAGATTATTCCCAGGAATATTTTAATAATTTTGGTATCTCTTTCACTTATGAACCTGGCTCAACATTTAAAATTGTAAACATTTCTTCTGCGATAGACGGGGGTTTTGTCGGTCCCGATCAGTTATTTCATCTTGCCCCCACCATTAAAGTAGGTGACAGAATAATACAAGAAACTCATCGGACTTACGGAATAGATTATACGGTCAGGGATATAATAAAGTATTCAAGCAATATCGGAGCAGTTACGGTTGCCTTAACGATGGGAAGTGAAAATTATTATAACAATATTATGAAGTTTGGATTTGGAAGTACAACCGGGATTAATATTCCTGGAGAAGAAAAAGGGATAGTTGCTGATTATAAAACCTGGCCGGCTTCAACTATTGGAGCAGTCGCAATAGGGCAGAGTATTTCTGTTACTCCCATACAGCTTTTAAGGGCGGCAAGTGTTATTGCAAATGGAGGATATCTCATCAATCCCTATATAGTAAAAGAAATACATCAGAATAATGGCAGTGTTGAAAAAATTATTCCGGATGAAGGATTAAGAATAATAAGCAGCATGGCAGCTGACAGTGTAAGAGACATGATGCTGGAAGTTGTAGAAGACGGAACAGGGAAAAGAGCGGGGATTGATGGTATTCTTGTATGCGGGAAAACGGGGACAGCGCAAAAAGCCAATAAAAGTGGTATAGGTTATAGCGAAGGGAGAGTAATAACATCGTTTATAGGATTTGCTCCTTATGAAGACCCTGAAATAGCCTGTGTTGTAATAATAGATGAACCACAGGGAAATGAAGAAGAAATCTGGGGCGGCACTGTTGCAGCACCACTTTTTTCACAAATAGTTGAGTTTGCCCTGAAAAAAGTTCACTGAGACCTGTCTTCTTATTTATTTTTATTTTTGATAGAACTATTATTTTAGTTAATATATAATTTCTATCTTTAAAGGATTAATTTTGATATGGATTTAAAGGAGATAATTAAAAGCTTAAATTATGCAGAAACAGTAGGTGATATCAGTAAAGATATCTCAGGGATAACTTTTAACTCCAGAAATGTGAAGCATAACTATATTTTTGTAGCAATCCCGGGCTTTAAAAAAGATGGAAGAGATTATATAAGAGAAGCTGTTAAAAACGGGGCAACTGTTGTAATTTCCAACAGTAAAACTGAGGATATTAATGGCATTACACAGATAATAGTAAAAGAACCAAGACTGGCACTTGCATCTGTCAGCAATATCTTTTATGACAGACCATCTCAGAAATTAAAAATAACAGGCATAACCGGTACAAATGGGAAAACAACTACGGCATTTCTTGTTGATTCCATGTTAAAGTCAGCTTCCTTTGACACTTCATTAATAACTACTATCAGATCCGAGATAAAAGGAAATGTTGTCAAATTTGACAGAACTACACCTGAATCGCTTGAGTTAAATAATTTTTTCAGAGACAGTATTGAAAATGGTGTCACTCATACCACAATGGAGATTTCGTCACATGCAATTGAACTTCACAGAATTGACTTTATGAATTTTGAAACTTTTGTTTTTACCAATCTTACACAAGACCACCTAGACTATCATGAAACCATGGATAATTACTTCAATGCCAAAAAGAAATTATTTTCAAAAGACTACAGAGATATTTTTAAGTGCAGAAATGCAGTTATAAATATAGATGATCCGTATGGACGTATACTTTACGAACAGACTGATCTTAAAACTATTACATATTCTGTACAAAACAGAACAG
>DNFX01000206.1:1305-3445 GCA_003486795.1 Actinomycetota bacterium | reverse complement strand
ATATTCAATAAATGGAAATGATCCGATAGAAGTTTATATGACTGTTAAAAAAGCAGTAGAGTATGCAAAAAAAGGTCTGGGACCATCGCTTGTTGAGGCAAGGACATATCGTTTTACTGGCCATCATTTAAATGATGCAGAAACTTACAGGGATAAAGATGAAACAAGGTATTTCAGGGAAAAAAATGATCCGGTCATTAATTATAAAGAGAAACTGCTGAATGAAAAATTAATTACAGCTGAAGAGCTAAAAGAAATGGAAAAAGAAATCTCTGAAAAAATCAAAAATGCAGTAGTATTTGCTGAAAACAGCCCTGAACCAAGTCCGGATGAATTTCTGGAAGAAATAAGAAGGCAGAACTGAAAAGTGAGTTAATTCAAACTCAGATTTAAAAACAGGCGATTAAAAAACAGGTTATTTATGAGAGAAATAGAATACAAAGAAGCTATAAAGGAAGCCCTTGATGAAGAAATGCAGCGGGATCCTGATGTGTTTCTAATCGGTGAAGATATCGGTATATACGGAAGTTCATTCAGGGAAACTCAGGGTCTTTTTGAAAAATATGGACCAGAAAGAATTATAGATACTCCGATTTCTGAATCTGCTATTGTGGGCTCAGGGATAGGTGCGGCTCTTACCGGATGCAGACCGGTCGTTGCCATTATGTTCATAGACTTTATGACACTGGCAATGGATCAGATAATAAATCAGGCGGCAAAGCATAAGTTTATGAGTGGGGGCAAACTTAAGGTGCCAATGGTTATAAGGACACAGGGAGGATACTGCATCGGAATGGCAGCGCAGCACTCACAAAGTCTTGAAGCATTGTATTACCATATTCCGGGTCTGAAACTTGTTATGCCGTCTAATTCTTATGATGTTAAAGGATTGCTGAAAACTGCCATAAGGGATAATGAACCTGTTTTGTTTATCGAGCATAAGCTATTGTATACAAAAAAATGTCCTGTTCCGGAAGAAGAATATACAATACCTTTTGGGAAAGCAGATATTAAAAAAGAGGGAAAAGACATTACAATTATTTCATATTCCAAAATGGTGCATGATTCTTTGGCAGCAGCAGATGAACTTGAAAAAGAAAATATAAGTTGTGAAGTAATAGACCTTAGGTCACTTAATCCGCTTGACGAGAGTACATTATTGGGCTCTGTTAAAAAGACAGGAAGATGTATAATTATAAGTGAAGCATGCAAAAAAGGAAGCATAGCTTCAGATACTGCTGCAATTATCAATGAAAAAGTATTTGGATACCTGGATGCACCTGTAAAGATTGTTGCCGGTCTTGATACACCTATTCCGTATAATTACGGTCTTGGTGCAGTAAGCGTACCGGACAAAAACGATATAAGCAATGCTGTAAAAGAAATGCTTTAAAAATCATAGGAGACTTTGAAAAATGAATAAAAAATTTTATGAAAAAAAAATTATTTTTTTCGGCACACCTGTATGGGAACTGACAAGCAGGCATCTTAAAATGTTCCTTGAGAACAATGCAAACATTGTTGCATTTGTTGAGGCTGACATTGAAAAATTATCCACAACCGTTACAAAAGAAGATCCATATGAAAATATAACGAGTGTTGCCCGGCGGCTGAATATTCCTACTTATATTCCAAAGAATCTGAAAGAACCTGAATTTATAAAATATCTGAAAAGTTTTAATGCGGATATATTTATTGTATGTGGTTTTCAGTTTTATATACCTGAAATAGTCTTGGAAATACCTCCTATGGGTGTAATCAATTTTCACAGTTCTCTGCTTCCCCGTCACTGTGGAATGCATCCTGGATTTTTTACGATATGGTATGGTGACAGAGAGTCTGGCATGACTATACATCTTATGGATAACGGGCTTGATACAGGTGATATTATTTATCAGTCAAAAGTTCCGGTTTATCCTGATGACAGTATTGCCAGCCTTTATGACAGAATCTGGGATTCAACTGAAGCTCTGATTCCGAAACTGCTTGACAACATCGAAAGAGGCATTCTTCCGAGAAAACCTCAGGATATGAGTAGATATTTTTATAATTATGAAATCTCGGATAAAGATTTCGAACTGGATTTCAGGCAGCCTGCTGATGTTCTGTGTGGCAGGATAAAAATGATGCCGGGCAGATT
>DNFX01000206.1:0-1233 GCA_003486795.1 Actinomycetota bacterium | reverse complement strand
TCCGTTAAACTGGTTTTTATAATTAAAATATTGAATTAGTTATAAATCATAAATCTGCTCAGGCAGATAAGAATATTTTATTTTAAAAAATATTTTATGGAGGTGGTTTGATTGATTGCAAAAAGATGGACAAAAGATGAAATAATGAATAAGCTGAGAACAAAAATAAATGAAAAAAAACCTCTTTTATTTTCCAGTGCCGGCACTGGGCTTGTAGCAAAATTACTTGAAAAAGCAGGAGCAGACTGTATCAGCACTTTTTCCGGTGCAAGATTGCGGAATAACGGATGGGGCACAATGTCTATGCTTTGGCCGATGCAGGATTCAAATGAGCAGGTTCTTAATTATACTGAACACGATATAATAACTGCCCTTAAAGGAGATGCCTTTGTATGTGCATTTATAAATGCCAATGATCTATTGCGTGATATACGAAATGTTCTTGAAAAATTAAAATCTATTGGTGTCATGTCCATATGTCACAGCAGTCCTTCAATAAGCGATTATGATAAGGATAGCCATATATTCAATCTGCTGAATCAGAGCGGGATTACTTTTGAAAATGAAATAAAAATGCTGTCGCTTGCAAAAGAAATGGGAATGGTTACAGTTGCAATGCCATTTACCGTTGAAGACAGTATTAACATGATAAAAAATGCTTCACCCGATATATTCTGTTTTCATGCAGGCACAACAAAAGGTGGTCTTGCCGGATTTGACACGCCTTACACTATAGAAGATACAGCAAAAAGGACAGAAGATGCCTTTCAGGAAGCATTAAAAATAAAGAAAGATCTGATACTTCTTGCACATGGTGCATCCCTCGTAACACCTGAAGACGGACAATACATACTTGATAATACATCTGCCCACGGAGTCTGGACTGGTTCAGCTACTGAAAGGATTCCTATCGAGAAAGCTGTTCTGGGAACAGCAAAAGAATTCGCTAATTTAAAAATCAAATAATTTATCGGGAAAGAGATGGCAATTATGAGTAAGAGTATAATAATTCTTGCAACTCTTGACACAAAAGGAGTAGAAGCAGGGTATCTGGCTGAAAAGATTCATGAAAAGGGTCATAAAACAATAATTATTGATGTGGGCGAATTGGGAGCACCTGCATTAAAGGCAGATTTTTCACGGGAAGAGATTGCCAGGCTGGGAGGGATTTCCCTTGAAGAATTTTTTAAGGATACGAAAGATAAAAAAGCAGCGCCTATGATGGCAAAAGGA
>DNFX01000175.1 GCA_003486795.1 Actinomycetota bacterium | reverse complement strand
ACCGGCGAGGGTATCGGGCTGGGATTGACAATAGCAAGAGATATAATAATCAATAAACACCAGGGTGAATTATTTGTCAGCAATACAGATAAAGGTGTCAGAGTTAAAATTGAACTGCCGGTTATAAATTACGAGGGAGGTGAATAATGATTCATAAAATCCTTTTTATTGATGATGAGATAAATGTATTAAAAGGAATTAAAAGACTTTTCTCAGGTACTGATTACAATATTTTTATTGAAAGTGATTGCGGTAAAGCACTGGATATTTTAAAAAATAATAAAATAAGTGTTCTTGTTTCTGACATGAGAATGCCTGATATGAATGGTATTGCTCTTATCAAACTTGCCAATGTAATTGATCCTGTATGCATAAAAATCATTTTGTCCGGATATTCAGAAATTGATGATATCATGACTGCGATTAACGAAGGTCATATTTACAGTTATATTACAAAGCCATGGCACGATGCTGGTTTAAAACTGACAATTTCCCACGCGTGCGGATTATATGAAAATAAAATCAAAGAAAAACTTTTAATGAGAAAATTACGGGAAAAACACAATGAGCTTCTGGAAATGAACAAAACGCTTGAGCCCAGGGTAATGGAAAGAACCAGGGAAATTAATGCGACCAATATTATTCTGAACAAGATAGTAGCAGGAGCGCCTCATTCAGAAATACTGTCTCTGATAGCATATAATATTTCAGTTATCAGCGATAACGCCGTAGCTGCGCTTTATTCGGTTGAAGATCAAAAATGTTATTTCTGCAGTCAGGACAGGGAAGGGTATTTTAACCAGGTATTGGATAAGATAAAAAAATCTGCGGATATTAATATAGCGGAAAAATATTTTTCTTTGCCGATCCTGAATGGACACGATCTTCTCGGTACTCTCATTGTTCAAAGAAAAGAAGGTTTTGATATAAATGATATGATAAAGCATTATTCAACTTTCATATCATCCGCCAGACTTTATCTGTCCCAGAAAAAACTGGTATCAGATTCCGCTGAATTAATTGGTTCAATTGATTCCATAATCGGAGAAATCGGGGATGAATGAGTTTTCAGGCAAGGAACTCCAGCTGGAGTTTTCACAGTCTTACCGAGATTTCGATCTTTCAAATCTGGATATCCTGTCGCTTGATTTAAGCGGACCAGGCTTCTGCCATGGAGATAAAAATCCAAATCACCTGTCAGATATTATTGAAAAGTACTCCCCTCTGCCTGGATTCAAAAATAATCTGATAAACACAATAATTAATTATTTTTTAACTCCTTATATAAATAATAAAATTATTATAGCTGAATCTCAATCCACATTGAGGGCAAAGATTTCCGGAATTCCGGTTGTAGAGACGTTATTGGATATAATTCAATTAAAAGGAGTTTTTAACTACATATATGATGTTTTCAGGCTGAATGAAGAGGAAAAATTATGTCCTCCTGCTTTTTTCTTTAAAAAAGCAGAGATAATCCTGGAAATATTCGAATCTGTAAATCCATGTGATTTATCAGGCCGCAGCTGTGAAAAAGAACAGTTAAGAATAATACCGTATGACGAAAAGAAAATAACTGTTTTCAGAGGATCGAACTCAGTTGAATACAGGGCAAATGTCGACGGTTATATCGCAATGGATAGAGATATTATAACTATATGCGAAGCTGTGAGAATCTCAGAGGATATGTCAGAAGTAAATGCGTATATCCTTCCGCAGCTGGAAAGCGGTGAAATACTGATAAATCATATTTTTGATTGGTACAATGATTTTTCATTGCGAAATCCTTCTTCCCCGATTCAATCCATACCGGAAAAAAATACATTATCACTTCCAGGGAAAATTGTTTATAAAATTTGCCTGGTAAAGGGGGAAAAACCGGTTTACGGGAAAAATGCAGAAATTATCCGGGTGGCAGAAATTGAAAAAGCAGAAATTGATGAAAACGGGATTATTGATTATAAGGAAATAAAAAATTATATAGCGGTAAAAGAGAATGATGTATTATTTATAAAATATTTGATGATAGAAGGACATGATGGAATTGATATATATGGTAAAAAAATTAAAGTTCCTGTTTTTCATGACCAGTTGATAAACATTAATGAAAATATTATTGCAGAAGAATCTGATGGAAAAATTACATATAAAGCAAAAACAGACGGCATTTATAAATATAATAATACTGATGCTGCAGTAGATGAGGTAATGATAATTGAAAGCAATGTTGATTATCAGACAGGAAATGTTTATTTTGCGAAATCTGTTGTTGTGAAGGGAGATATTACAACAGGTTTCACAGTTAAATCAGATAAAGATATTTATGTGGAAGGCAGCGCTGAAGATGGTTCAATCATAAACTGTAAAGGTAATCTGGAAGTATCCGGCGGAATAATAGGCAGCAGAACAAGAATTAATGTTGAAGGCAATATAACAGCAGGACATGTTCAGGATGCTGTAATTTATTGTCAGGGTAAAACAGTTATTATTAAAACATTAATAGGCGGCATGATTTTCAGTAAAAAATCACTGACTGTTTCAGGCCGGAATATACACAGGCAGGGAAGAACAGCTTTATACGGCGGCAGGTATTATTCGATGTCAAAGATTAAAATACATTCTGCCGGGAACAGCA
>DNFX01000008.1 GCA_003486795.1 Actinomycetota bacterium | reverse complement strand
TAATATTTTTTCTATATCAGAAAAGTAACAGTTAATTTCAATATTTAATATAAAAACTTACCAGGTTTTATTGACACAATCAGTTTCAAGGTTTTATTTTAATAGTATAAACTTTGAGAGGATAATCATGCTTCTAAATGAAAAAGATATTAACAGCCCGCCTGCTGATTCAATTGAGAATATTTATGATTCACTTGATGATTTTGATGATTCTCCTGATAATAAGGACAGCATAGACGAATCTGATAATATTTTTGACGATAACTTTGATAGTTTTTCAAACGATTTTGATGATTTTTCAAAGGATTTTGATGAATTTGACGATTTCGATGAAGAATACCCTGATAAGGATGATGATGAACAGATTATTGATTTTTCAATTGATGAAGAAGAATCTGATTTTGAGGATGAGATACTGGATGAAGAGTATTTTGATTTAGATACTAAAGACAGTGTAGGTTATGATGATTTTGAGGTCTGATATATTATGCTGCTGTTAAACCAGAGTTTCTCCAGCTCATAAAATTCCCTGTGCTCTCTATCCATAAGATGAATGATGAAATCACCGCAGTCAATTAAAACCCAGCTGTCATTATCAATTTTTTTATGTCTCCGCAAAGGGTTAATTCCCAGTAATTTAAATTGATCCTGTAATTTTCTGTATATCCCTCTCAAATGAGCTGAACTCGTTACAGTTGTTATTATAAAATAATCAGTCCAGCCGTTGTGTCCTGTCAAATCAAGAGCAATAGTATCAATTCCATTCATTTCATTAATAAATTCGGCTATTTTCAATACAATACCATTTCTATTTGCAGTATCTTCCATCAAAATCCTTCCCCAATATGATTGTTACATCAATTTTATTAACAGTATTAGCGCTGTCTTCAATATTTGTATTATCTTTATAGATTTCTATATTATTGCATCTTATTATATTTGCGATTTTTTGTGCCGGTACAGGATCTTCACTCATTGAAATGACTACTGTTTTTTCATAATCACTTTTTTCCGCATTTTTTGTAGATATTACATCATATCCCAGATTTGTAAAAAAATGAGCAGTTCTCCCCGCCATTCCTGGAATACTTGTCCCGTTAAGTATTTCAATTCCTATCCTTATTTCCTCATCACTGATTATATCTTCATTGGCAATAGATGAAAGAGTCTGTTTAATTGTTTCTCTTAAAAGATTTCCGTTATAGTATGGAAACAGCATAATCTGGTTATCAATCATTTTTCTGTCACCGAGTATTCTTTGCAGAATCATTCTTTCACTGTTTAATTGTTTAATCTGCCTGATAAAGGTTTTAAAAGCTTCTTTATTCATATCTGTAACAAAAAAAGAATAAAATTTATTGAAGATTTCATCATTTTCAAGATAATCAGATTTTTCACCTGCCTTTTTTATAAATGCCTGAATAAATTTATGCCATCTTCCAATTAAGTCTGCATCATTTTCATCTTCAGTATCAGTTAAAAGAAATGTCTGTATTTTTTCACCATCCAGATTATTACTTCCTGAGGGAAGAAGAATAATTTCATTCTCATTAATTATTTCAACGGGATTTGCGATAAACATTTCAAGTCCTGATAAAAGATCTACAACTTTCACAAGATCCTGCGAATCAATATTTATAAAATAATCAATTTTGATAGAAGTTATATTTTCTATTTTCTCCAGCATTTTATCCGGTTTTTTAAAATTGAAAAGAATATCCAGTCTTTCTATTCTTGACAGCGATTCAATTATAGAGCCGTAATTACCTGGAATATTAAAGATTGCTGCCTTATGAGTAACAGGATTGAAAATAAGAAGCTCTGAAAACATAAACTTTTCATTATTTTTTACATTAAAACTTACTGCTATATATTCATTTGATTCGAGTTTTTTCATGAAATCATCAGATTTCAACTGCCGTGAAATATAAACACCTGTTACTATAAAAATCAGGAAAATAAGTGACAGGAAAAAAGTATTTCTATCAAGAATTTTATTTTTTCCTCTCATTTTCCAGTTCCTCCAGCAGCTTCAATGTTTTTTCTGAAATATATCCAGATTTATTTTTAAGATATTCGATTAAAGAAATTAAAACTATTTTCAGCATATTATCCAGTGATTCATCCTGAAGATTGCTTAAATAACCTTTTATCATGTGTTTTCTTTCCGGTTCAATATAGTCGGCAATAAAAACAATCCTGGCCAGATGCCCCATTCCCGGCAAACCTGTTGTATGAACATTAACCGCTTCAATTATTTCAGGGTCCTGTATATTAAACAGATCCTTTATCATTTGAGATCCGACCCTGCCGTGTAAAAGTACAGGAGAATTGATTTCCGCATCACTTAATCTGCCGTTGCCGTCTTTTAACGAAAGCTCAATCAGTTTACTGTTATCAATTTCTCGCGCAATATCATGAACAAGACCTGCAATAAATCCTTTTTCCTTATCCATATTAAATTTTTCACATAATGCAGATGCGGTTCTGGCAGTAGAAACAGAGTGTCTGTATCTTTTTTCTGAAAGCCGGTCTTTAAGATATTGATCAATTTTGTCTGTCAAATTATTTGTAATAACCATTTTTTATAATCTTTAATCTTACTGATTCAGGTACAAGATTTTTTATTGTTTTACCGGATTTAACCCTGTTTCTTATTTCAGTTGATGATAGCGGTAAAATTGTATTATCAATATAGTAATCTGGTAAACCAGAATCAATTTTTTTGTTAAAATTCCTTTTTACAACAATTAAATCTATCATTTTTTTCAATTCCTGATAATTTTTCCATCCTGTAAAACCGGAAGTCAGATCATCTCCTATTATAAATCCTGGTTTTCCGGTAAAACTGTATTTCCGGTAGATATGTTCAATTGTATCAACAGAATATGATACACCGCCTCTTTCAATATCGCAGGAATCAAGTAACAAATAATCAAAATTATTCAATACTTCTTCAAGCATTTCAAGCCGGCAGGCGGGATCAAGTCCGGAAAAATCATTTTTGTGTGATGATATGTTGGAAGGGACAAATATTACTCTATCATACCCGAGTTCAGTTCTTGCTTCTTCCGCGATAAAAAGATGCCCGTAATGAAGCGGATTAAAACTGCCGCCGAAAACCGCGATTTTCATTCCTTTTCACTTAATATTTTCGCGAATATGCTGCTGAATAAATCTATTCCTTTTCCGGAAAATACAGAAATTCCGAATACATCTTCTTCCGGAAAAGTGTTTACAAGTTTTTCCAGTGATTCAGATGTTCCTTCAACATCCATTTTCGTTCCAATAATAAATCGTTTTCTTGAGGCAAGTTCTTCAGAAAAAGTCTTGATTTCATTCAGCAGTACCGGAAAAGTATCAATATAGTTTTCATCTGAAAGATCTATCAGATGAAAACTATATAGATACTTTTCCGGTACTGCTGAATGAAATCAAGACTTTTTCTGAAGAACTTGCCT
>DNFX01000249.1 GCA_003486795.1 Actinomycetota bacterium | reverse complement strand
CTTCCTTCAGTCCCTGTGTTTTTTACAATCTCAAATATTCCACCATCTGACCTGATAGCCCATTCTGCACCGGAAACACCAGTATCCAGAAAGCGAAATAGCAGGGCATCCCCGTCAAGCTTTTGCGTGGCTGTAAATTCGTTTGCTACTGTCAGACTTGCTAGACCGAGATAGATTGAAGAAAGAGTACCTATCGTTATCCATGTGCTATTATCTGAGTTTCTTATCTTCAACAGATCATTTGTCATATCCGCCCAAAGCTGATATGCATAAGGCATGGTAGGTTCTGATACACCTGATGACAATGAAGCTAAAGCTTGTAGTGCTGCATTAACAGATGCTCGATATGTTGTGCCAGTATTGGCATCTGCCGTGACTATTTCAAAATCATGTTGTGACATTACTCTCTCCTTTGAAATATAAAAATAAGAAAAATAACTTTTTTCATCTTAATTTTTTTCTTGTGCAAATTCGTATATAATTATGCACACATCTATTATATCTTTTGCAAGATATAATCGTTTTTTAAATTTAAAAGGCCAGACTCCAAATTTCTTTATGCTCGTTTTTGTGAACACATGACCTTTATTTAAGCAATCAACCGTAAATTCATGGCAATATAGTTTATTTGGGTCGCTAAAAGTAAAATCATACTGAGTATTGTTAGCATCAACATGCCATATAGCCCTTTCTATGGTTGTGTTTATATGGTAAGAGTTTTTATATTTTGGTCTTACGATTATAAATTTATCAGTATCCTTTATAAAGTCTATTGGATGAATTGACTTTACCCCCTCTGCAATAGAATGTATCATCTCACGACTGTTTATCACCACCCCAGAATGGGAATATTCTCCTGGAATTAAATAACTGTCCAAATAGTAGTTATATCCTCTGCAAATCACATCCCCTGCTTTTATAACTTCCATCATTTTTTCTATCTGTAGGGCTTTGCATAGAGGAGGTTTTGTGGCAAAATATATATCTCCAATAAAAGTTAAAAATCTTTTATAAAGATTATATATAAACTCTTTCATAAAACCTCCTCTATTACCCTTATAGCTGTGTTATGCCAATACCTGGTATCCCAACTAACACTGAATTGGCTATTTTCTCAGCCTCTTCTTTGCTTAGTTTTGGAAATTTGGAAACAAGTCCGTCAACAACCTCAGCCATTTTATCAATTTTTGGTGCTTTTGCACCTATCCCCATTCCTGCTTGTTTAATCAGATTAGCTGCTTTTTCCTCAGCAGCCAGTATGAAAACCCTAGCAGTTTCCTCTATAATACTCATTTTTTCTTGGTCTATTGCTACATTCATTTTGTCTGCAAACTTTTTTATTCCCCAAGAAATAAGTATCATTATCAAAGAACCAAGAATAGGAGCAATATAATTAATAAATAAAGTTAAAAATAGATCATCCATTTTACACCTCTTCCTCTACAGGGATATAAGATTCAGGGTCTTTTACTAAATCTTTCAAAGCTTCTATATCTTCTTTAGTAACGGTATCTTTCTGAAAGACCTTTAATATACTGATTACTCCAGTAATTCCATATTTTGCAATCAATTCCAATATAACTATTATAAGTTCCTTATCCATTTTATATTGCCTCCTTATTTATCTTCAACACAGCAAACTTAGCTCTATTCTGTAGATCATTAATTTCCTTAGAAAGTTTTTCAATTTCTATTGACTTTAATGAATCTGGTGCAAATATAGAAATCAAAGATTTTAAATCATCCCAAAGTCTTGTTACTTCATTTAGTGCTGTCTCTAATTTCATCTTGTTTTCAGCAGAATCAACTACTTCATAAATACTGAGTGCCTCTACAGCAGCGTCGTAAGAAACTTTTACTTTATGAGCAATAATTAAAATTTCATCAAGCCTCTTCTGTGTTAATTTTCCTTGTGAATATAAGTCACCCACCGATTTCATACCAGCGTCATAACCAACTCCAACTGTATACATACTTTTATAAGCATTATTCAGAAAACTCCCACCACAGCCAACTAATACAAAGATTATTGGCAGAACCACTAACGGTTTAAAAAATTTTTTCATAAAACCTCCTTAATTTGTAAATAATACTCTCAAAGCAGAATTTCCATTCTTTTTTAAGTACTACTTTTCTCAAATTCCTCTCTTTTTTTATTTTATCATTTAGCATTTTATCAAAATCAGTTCTATCATTTTCATCTATCATATTATCCCTTAGATATCAAATTAACTATTTCAGTTCCTCTTTTCTTTACTTGTCTATGCCATAAACTTTTTTTAAGATTTTTTGCTGCCTGCGCCCAAAAACCCATATTAATGTATTTGTTTGTATTTTTAAATTTTTTTGCTCCTCCAAGCCCCACATTAAATAAAAAATCTATAAGAGCATTCTTTCTGTTTTCAGAAAAGCTATTAAACATTGGGTATAATATTAAACAAGCATCTCTTGCAATTTTTATATCTTTTTCAAGCAATTCATTAATCATTTCATTAGTAATTTTTCCGTTTTACTTGAGATATCTTAGCATAAATTCTGGTAATCCGTTTGCACTTATGTTATGGCCACACCCAATTGTTAAAAACCCATTAGTATCTCTATATGGTCTTGTTTTCCACCCTTCATGTCTTATCAACATTTCTTTTAATGTTTCCATATTTTTCCTTAAATACACTGTTTTCTAAATGGTGTATAATAATATGAGTGTTTTTTACTATCACATTTTCATTATACACTTCTTTTGCCAAAATAGTTAATGGGTATAACAGTACTTCACAAACTTCATGAAAAGCAACGAATCTTATCTCATTTTCTTTTTCCAAGTCTTTCTCATTCACACATCTTTTATTAAGATAAATAAAAGCTACATGATTTTTATGATCTACATACGTCCATGCGTCTTTTTCTTCCTCATCAAATAAGTCACTAACAACATCATCTTTTTTAAAAGCAACTCTTATATCCCAATTATAAAGTTTAAAATAATCAACCCAGTAATAAACTTCTTCTTTAAAAATCTCAAAGTCTTTTTCTGTTTTGTTCTTCATTTCTAACCTTTTTTTGTCTGTTATCTAGGCTACAACTACCATTCCAAAAATAAAGACAATCTTCACATATTCTTCCATCATCAAAAGGACATAAAAATCTATTTCTTCTCTTTTGAGATACTTCTTTTTTCATTTTTGTTCGCCTCTAAAAAATTCTTCAATAATTTATTAGTTGCTTCCAAATTAACGTTCATGCCCCCCAAATTTGTATTCATACTTGTAGAAGCCTGCTCTACTTTTCTAACCTCCTTAACTTCTCTATTATTATAGACAGAATTATACATT
>DNFX01000137.1 GCA_003486795.1 Actinomycetota bacterium | reverse complement strand
AATTCCTGCAGGAGCCAGATGGCTGAAGGTTTTGCAAAAAAACATGCAGGTAATTTATTTGAAATATATAGCGCCGGAACAGAACCAGCCAATGAAGTAAACCCTTTTGCTGTTTCCGTTATGCAGGAAAAAAATATAGATATATCACAGCAAAAACCAAAATTGTTAAAGGATATTCCTGAATTCATAAATTATATAATTACAATGGGTTGCGGGGTTAGCTGCCCCATTATTTCTCATGACTATCAGGAAGACTGGGAGCTTGATGATCCGGCAGGTAAGCCTATTGAAGAATTCAGAAAAACCAGAGATATGATTGAACTCAAACTGAAAGATTTTCTGGAAAGATTTAAGAATAATAATCTGGTCTGAATTGCAGATAAAACATTAATCCGGATATCTCCTACTGTAAAACTACTTCAAAAATACTCATAAAATCAAAATACCGAAGCATTATTTTTCTGTGTTTAAATTCAATATTATTTGATTGATTTGATAATAATGTCAACAAATCTATTAAATAAATTATTGAACTAATATTTATATTATGTTATATAAAATTAATATATATAAGCATATATTAAATATTAATATTTATTATGTATCAAAATATTTAAACAGAATAAATTCTTAATAATTATCTTAATAACCAGAAAAGAAGGTTTTATGAAGAAAAAATTATTTTTTATAATTATTATCGTCTGTTTTTTTACTACGATTAGTATGCTGGGATTTCCTTTAAAAATATTTGCTGATGAAATCAATGTCTATGCCGGTGGAAGCATACGATCATCTGTGAACATTGCAATGGCAAATGGATCAGATACTGATTATATTTATATAGGCAACGGAACATACAATGAACAGGTTATAATAAATATTCCGGCAGGTCAGGAATTGCATTTAATCGGAGAAAGCAGAGAAAATACAATCATAAGTCTGCCAGAAGGGATTACCGGGAATGTTTTATCTGCAGATGGTGGAGGAAAAATTTACCTGGAAAAAGTTACTATAACTAATGGCACAAGATCCGGGATATTTAATAAAAACGCAACAACTATTTATTTAGAAGAATGTTTAATTAATAATAATTCAAGCACTTTTGGTGGAGGGATAAATAATATCGGAATTTTATTTATAGATAAATGTATTATTAATAATAATATTGCTTCTTTAAATGGAGGAGGTATTTATAATGATGGCACCCTCTCCATAACCAATTCGATCATTAGCAGCAATTCCTCTGTCAGTAATGACGGTGGCGGAATATATAATCTGGGTAATCTAGTCATATCAGGTTCTTCAATTTTTGATAATACATCAATTAATTACTCGGGAATAGCTTCCATTGATGGTATTACCGGAATAACCAACACAGCTCAAAATAATTGGTGGGGATCTGAAACTGGTCCGTATAATTCCGAAAATAATCCTCTTGGTACTGGTAACTCAGTAGCCGATAATATAGATTTTCAACCATTTTTATTAAATGACCCGTTTTCTATTGAAGAATCAGGAGATGACGGACAGAACAATAACAATGACATCCCTCAGAATCCTGATGACAGTCATTTAAACAATACATCTGAAGATTACACAGACAGCAGCGGTAATAATCCTTACGGAAATNNGGAAATATTGTCTTTTCCGATACAGGCAGATTCCCTATCAAATATTATTATTCTTTATATGATAGCCCTTTAAAAGGTTTTATAACCCTTCTTTATAACAGTATTCTCCTTAGGGAGCCTGATGATGAAGGTTTTAATCACTGGGAAAAACTTCTCTGTGAGAATGCAATAAATACTTCTGGTATTGCCGGATGCCTGTTTTTCTCAGAGGAAAATAATTCAAGAATTACCGATAAAGACAATTACGAATTTCTTGAATATCTTTATTCAGGTATTCTTTTCAGAAAACCTGACAATGAAGGCTTCAGGAACTGGCTGACAGTCATCAGCGATGGCAAACATAGAAAGTCCCTATTTGATTCATTTACCAGTTCGGAAGAATGGAAAAATATCTGCTTAGTATTTAATGTTAATCCATGATTTTATAAAAAATTCATCTGCAATATTTATTTTTTCTCTCAAACTGCCTAATTTGCAATTGGTTTAAAAACAAAAAACTGATAATATTTTTTATTAATTAAATTTCTATGGGAATTTTTATTTAAAAACAGTAATTATTAAAAAATATCCTGATTTATTGCAGATAAGGAGACGCAAATGAAAAATTTTACTTATCATAATCCCACAAAGATAATATTTGGAAAAGATGCTGAAAAGAATGTCGGAACTGAAACCAGAAAATACAGCAATAAGATACTTCTTCATTATGGTGGTTCAAGCATAAAAAAATATGGCCTATATGATAAAGTCATTAAATCCTTAAAAGAGGAAAATATAGAGATTTTTGAGCTTGGAGGAGTACAGCCTAATCCGAGACTAGGTCTTGTCTATGAGGGTATAAAAGTATGCCGGGAAAATAATATTGATTTTATCCTTGCTGTAGGTGGCGGGAGTGCAATAGACTCTGCAAAAGCAATCGCCAGCGGAGTGAAATATCCTGGTGATGTCTGGGAATTATTTGCCTCTTCTGAAAAGAATTTTGCTGAAATATTACCATTAGGAGTAATCCTTACCATTCCTGCTGCAGGAAGTGAAGACAGTGACAGTAGCGTAATTACAAAGGAAGAGGGTCTGCTGAAAAGATACTGCGGTCATCCCGGAATGCGGCCAAAATTCTCAATTCTTAATCCTGAGCTGACTTTTACTTTGCCTCCCGAACAGACAGTTTACGGAATTTCAGATATTCTTGCTCACCTTATGGAAAGATATTTCACCACAGTCAGAAACGTGGATCTGACAGACAGACTGATAGAAGGCACAATGAAATCTCTTATTAAAAATGCATATCTGGTAACACAAACTCCTGATGATTATGATGTAAGAGCAGAAATCATGTGGAGTGGAACTATTGCTCACAACGGACTTCTGGATACAGGAAGAATCGGTGACTGGGCATCCCATGATATCGAGCATGAATTAAGCGCCATTTATGATATAGCGCATGGTGCAGGTTTATCAGTAATATTCCCTGCATGGATGAAATATGTATATAAAACAGATATAAAAAGATTCGCACAGTTTGCTTCAAGAGTCTGGGGAATAGATAGTTACTTTAATGATGAAGAATTCATGGCACTTGAGGGAATAAGAATGCTTGAAAACTTTTATAAGGACATAAAACTTCCTATAAGATTAAGTCAGTTGAAAATAAATTCTGACAAATTTGAAGAAATGGCAGCCAAATGCGCAGACAGAGGTCCTGTAGGTAAATTTGTAGAGCTGGAAAGTAAAGATATTCTCGAAA
>DNFX01000134.1 GCA_003486795.1 Actinomycetota bacterium | reverse complement strand
AATGACAATAGGCCTTATGCCTATTATAGGAATACCGCTGCCATTTTTAAGTTATGGAGGTTCGAATCTTTTAAGTGTTTTTGTAGGCATTTCTCTTGTTGAAAATGTCTATATGCGCAGGGAAATTCGAAAAGATTATGAAATTGCAAACGAGGAATTTAAATAAAATTGAAACAATTAAGCTACCAGCAGCTTGAGAAATTACTTGACGGAGTTTTAAAACCCGGCAGATATATAGGCAGCGAAATAGGCACTAAAAGCAAAAAAATCAGTAGCATCAGAGACGCTGACTCCGTTGTTTTAACAGCTCTTGCCTTTCCGGATATTTATGAAGTGGGAATGTCTAATCTTGGAATCCAGATTCTTTATGATCTGGTAAACAAACATGATGATTTCAGTGCCGAAAGAGTGTTTTCACCTTGGTTTGATTTTGAAGAGAATCTGCTTAAATCGGGGTTAAAGATTTTTTCTCTTGAAAACAGAATTTTTCTTGATGAATTTGATATAGTTGGTATAAGTCTACAGCATGAACTTTTATATACAAATGCCCTGAATATCCTCAGACTTGGTAAAATAGAAATAAAGTCTGACAAGAGAAAAGAGAGTGCCCCGATTGTCTGTGCAGGCGGACCAGCATGTTTTAATCCTCTGCCAATGGCACCATTTATTGATTTTTTTGTTATCGGAGATGGCGAAGAGGTATTTATAAAAGTCCTTGATGTCCTTAAGCAAAAGAAAAAAAACAGGAAAACAAAAAAATGGTTTTTTGACAGAATACGAGATTTCGAAGGAATTTTTATACCTGCTGATTATAAATTTTTTTATGATGGCAGCGGTATGCTTGAAAAAATAGAGCCGGAAAGAAAAATAAGGAAAGCTGTTTTAAGAAAAATAGATGATTTTGACATAGTAAAAGACCCGGTTATTGCAAATATAAAACCGGTACACGACAGATTTGTGTGCGAAATAATGAGAGGGTGTTACAGAGGATGCAGATTCTGCCAGGCCGGTTATATATACAGACCTGTAAGATACAGAAATCATGAAAAACTTGCTGTTCAGTGCAAAGATGGCATCGAAAAAAGCGGACATGATGAGATTTCTTTTCTGTCTCTTTCAAGCGCGGATTATCCCGGTCTTGATAAACTAATAAAAAATTTTACCAGAGAAATAAAAGACAAGAAGATATCAGTCTCACTGCCTTCAATGAGGCTTGACAGTTTTAACTTCAGTATTGCAAGAATTATACAAAGCGGAAGGAAAACAGGTCTTACTTTTGCTCCCGAAGCAGGAAGCCAGTCAATGCGTGATTCGATAAATAAGAATATCGACAAAGAAGAAATGCTAAAATGTATGACTACCGCTTTTAGTGAAGGATGGGAAAAAGTAAAGCTTTATTTTATGATAGGCTTTCCTGGAGAAAGCGATGAAGATATATATGCAATACCTGAACTTGTAAGAGAGATATTAAGAATCGGAAGGGGGCTTCTGCCAGGTAGAAAAGCCGGAAGAATCGGTATAAATTTAAGTATAAATGCCTTTTGCCCAAAGCCATTTACACCTTTCCAGTGGGCAGGACAGAATTCAACAGAAGTGCTTGAAGATAAATTTAAAAGAATTGTAAATCTTCTCCCCAGAAAAGCTGTTAGTGTCAGCTGGTCGGATCCAAAAAAAAGCAAGCTCGAATGCGCGATGTCCAAAGGTGATATCAGAACAGCAAAAGCTGTCGAACATGCTTTTAACAATGGTGCACGTTTTGATAACTGGAGCGAATTTTTTAATTTTGAAATATGGGAAAATGCTTTTAGCCAGTCCGGCCTGGATATGGATTTTTATACTTCAAGAGAAATGTCATATGAAGAACTTCTATACTGGGATTTTATTGATATCGGAATAGAAAAAGATTTTCTGATAAGAGAAAATAACAAAGCAAAAGAATTTTTAATTTCAGCAGAGCGTTCAGACGGATCAGATTTATAAAAAATATATGGAAAATCATAAAATAAGGTTTAAATTTCAGAAAATCAATGAATTTAAATATCTTTCCCACCTGGAAACTGTCAGGCTTATGATCTTTGCGGCAAGAAGGGCAAAAATACCAATAAAATATAGCGAAGGTTTCAGTCCGAATCCGAAGCTGAATTTCAGTTTTCCTGTTCCTGTGGGACTTGCCAGTTTTGCGGAATATGCCGATATGGAAGTATNNAGACGGCTTTAAAATTCTGGAAGCACTTTTTCATAAAGAGAAACTTCCCAGCCTGATGGCAGATATTGCAATAATAAAATATGTTTTCAAGCTGTATTTTAAAAATAAATCTCTAACTGATGATTACAGAAAAGAAATCATCAGAATGAAAGAAGAGCAGAAATCGGTCTGGATGGATGAATTTAAGGAATCTGAGGCTGATGCCGATATTGTTTATTTAAACATATTTGGATATACTAAATTGTTAAATAATAATAAGATTTTCAAGTTTAATGATTTTTTAATAAATTTAAAAATATTATCAAACAATAAAAATGTGGATATTATGGATTTTTTTAAGGAAGAAGCTTATGTGATAAGAGGGGATATTCTTAAAACTCCCATGAATATTGTTTGATTAAAGGAGTTTGGAAGATTTGAGTAAAGAAATGCTTGTCAGCTCTGGTGATGGCGAAACCAGGGTTGCTATTCTTGATGATGGCCAGGTAACAGAACTTTATTTTGACAGAAAGTTCAAGAAATCAATAGTAGGTAATATTTATGTCGGGAAGGTTGAGAATGTCCTTCCAAGTCTCGATGCTGCTTTTGTTGACATAGGTGAAGAAAAAAATGCTTTCCTTTATATAAATGAAATAGCTCTTGATATGGATTTTGAGGAAAGTGAAGAGACTCATAAAAAAATCCAGCACATACTAAAACCCAATCAGAATATTGTGGTTCAGGTGACAAAAGATCCCATGAAAAGCAAGGGCGCCCGTCTTACTACCTTTATTTCAATTCCTGGCAGATATCTGGTCCTGGCTCCTTTCAATGATGGAATAGGAGTATCAAGAAAACTGAATGATGCTGAAAGGGAATCCTTAAGACAGATTGCAAAAGAAATAAAACCAAAAGATTATGGAATCATTGTAAGGACGGCTGCAAGAAATGCAGATAAAAACGTCCTGAAAAGAGATCTCAAAATACTCATGAGAACATGGAGTGAGA
>DNFX01000122.1 GCA_003486795.1 Actinomycetota bacterium | reverse complement strand
GTCCCGTGGGAATAGATAAAAATATTACAGTAATTGCGGATTATTCAGTATATAACAGGAAAAATATGATTGCCGGTGCGAACAGAAGAAATTATCATATCACAAATGTGGATTCTTCTAAGGATATTCATGCAAACCAGTGGGGATATTTTTCATTTCCGGTAAAAGGTGATCTTTGCCCGAAGTGTAAAAGTATCCTTAATTTTGAAAAAGGAATAGAAGTAGGACATATTTTTAAACTAGGCACTAAATACAGTGAAAAATTAAATGCAAGATTTCTAGATATAAATGGTAATTTAAAACCTTTTGTCATGGGATGTTACGGAATAGGTGTCACAAGAATGCTTGCTGCAGCAATTGAACAGTGCCATGATGATAAAGGTATAGTATGGCCTGAAAGCATAGCACCATTTAAAGCAGTGGTCATTGTCACAAATATGGCAGATGAAAAACTGAGGGATGCTGGAGAAAAAGTATATAACTATCTTAATTCTTCAGAAATTGAAACATTATTTGATGACAGGGAAATCAGTGCAGGTATCAAATTTAAGGATATGGATCTTATGGGTATACCTTTCAAAATAATAGTAGGACGAAAATACCTGCAGGAAAATAAATTTGAAATTGAAAACAGAGCAGCTTCCCTAAAAACAGATGTTGAATTTTCGGAGGTTCTAAATTATCTCAGGAAAAATTAATTATATTCTATTATGTTTGAAATCAATGAAAAAGTTACTCTTCAGGGTACTATTGAGAAAATTGTCTTTAAAAGTGAAAATAATGACTATAAAGTCTGCAGATTTAAAGTAAGCAGCTCAGATGAAATAGAGACAATATTCGGGAATTTTTTTGATGTAAATAATGGCGAAAGTGTGCAGATAACTGGTGAATATATTAATAATCCCAGATATGGCAGACAGATAAAAATAGAAAAACTTATTGTAATTCCTCCTTCTTCCGATACAGGTATTGAAAAATATATTGGTTCAGGACTTATTCCAGGTATCGGACCCGCTATGGCAAAAAGGATTGTTCAGCATTTTGGGAAAGATACTATTTCAATTCTTGACAAAGATGTAGAAAAATTAATCGAAGTTGAAGGTTTTGGGAAAAAAAGAATAAACGTAATAAAAAAAGAATGGAAGAAGCAGTCAAAAATAAGAGATCTGATGATTTTTCTTCAATCTCTTGAAATATCTCCCTCAAATTCTGCAAAGATATTAAAAAAATATGGCGACGATACAATTTCTGTTATAAAAAATAATCCATACAGACTTTGCGAAGATATTTTCGGCATAGGCTTTAAAACAGCGGACAGAATTGCATTAAAATCAGGGATAAGTAGAAATTCTCCTTTCAGGATAAGTTCAGGAATAAAATATGTATTAAAAAAATTTGAGGAAGACGGGCACTGTTTTCTTCCTTATGATTTTCTTATTTCCAAAACTTTTGAATTTCTTGATGTTGAAACACTTGAAGTTGAAAAGGCTCTTGATATTCTGGCTCAAGAAAACCAAATAGTAATTGATAAAGAAAGAGTCTATCTCCTGGATACTTACAGAGACGAGATTTTTGTTGCAGATAAATTAAAAAAAATAAATAATTTTAAAATAAAAAATATATTTGAGAATTATGACTGGTACAAAAAAATAGAAGAACTTTCTTCCAGTATAAATATAATTCTTGATGATTATCAGATAGATGCCATCAAAAGTGCTTTATATGAAAAAATAATGGTAATTACTGGAAGTCCAGGTACGGGTAAAAGCACAATAGTCGATTTCATATTAAATATTTTTGAATATGAAAATATGTCTGTTTTTCTTGCAGCACCTACTGGAAGAGCTTCAAAAAGATTATCTGAAACAACTGGTAAAGATGCAAAAACAATCCACAGACTTCTTGAATATAATCCTAAAACCAATTCATTCAACAGGAACAGAAATAATCCGCTGAAATGCGATCTTCTGGTAATTGATGAATCTTCAATGATAGACATTAAACTTGCAAGCGCATTATTAGATGCTCTTGATGAAAAAATAAGGATCATCTTTGTAGGTGACTATGATCAGCTTCCATCAGTTGGTCCCGGTAATGTCTTAAGCGATATCATCAATTCCGGAAAATTTCCTGTCATAAGACTGACAAAAATATATAGACAATTCGGTAAAAGTATGATAATCAGGAATGCTCATATGATAAGGGATGGGATATATCCGAAGCTTTACCAGTCTGATCCGATAGAAAAATCGGATTTCTATTTTATTGAAAAAAATGATCAGGAAGATACAGCAAAAATGATATTACGATTATTATCCCATAATATCCCGGAAAAATTCGGATTTAATCCTCTTAAAGATGTACAGGTCCTTGTCCCCGTGTATAAGGGAATATCAGGTGTTGATAACCTTAACTGCCGCATACAAGATATTTTCAACAAGAACAAAGAAAAAATATTAAGGGGAAACAATGAGTTCAGGCTTAATGACAAAGTAATTCAGCTGAAAAATGATTATGAAAAAGATGTCTTTAACGGAGATATAGGTTTTATAAAAGAAATAGATTTTTCAGCTCAGCAGTTTAAGGTTGATTTTGGTGAAAAGAAAGTGGTTTATGATTTTCATGATGCAGACCAACTATCTCTTTCATATGCCATTTCCATTCACAAGTCACAGGGTTCTGAATTTAAATGTGTTATAATACCTGTTCTGACATCTCATTATATGCTTTTACAGAGAAATCTTATTTATACTGCACTGACCCGGGCAAAAGAGCTGGCAATAATTGTTGGGAGTAAAAAGGCAATAGGAATGGCTGTCAGCAGAAACCATGTTGAAAACAGGTTCACGAACTTAAAGAATCTTTTATAGTGTTTTTCTTTATTTAAAGACCAATGCAAAAAGATAATTGATTTTTTGTTAGAAAAGTCTTATTCACAGCTATCTTATTTGTACCTATATTGAATTATTTTTTTTTCATGCTATAATCATTCAAGGTTTTTTAGTTATATATTATTTATTTGTTAGTGGGCAAAACCCACTATTTTTATTATTTAATGGTTATTCTTGCAGGTGGTAAAGATTGAATAAAGAACTGATTAGTGCATTAAAGGAACTTGAAAAAGAGAAGGGCATAAATCTGGACACAATTATAGAAGCTCTTCAGATTGCTCTTGTTTCTGCATATAAGAAAAATTACAAAATAAATTATGAAGCTAAAGTTGAGATAGATACCAAAACTGGTGAAATAAAAGTTTTAAAAGTACTTGATGAAGAAGAAGCAAAAGAAGCCGGAGCTGATGAGGTAGATGTTACACCTGAGAATTTCGGAAGAATAGCAGCCCAGACTGCAAAACAGGTTATAACACAGAAAATAAAAGAAGCTGAAAGAGAAGTCATGTATAATGAATTCCGTAACAGAACCGGCGATATGGTAATCGGTATAATTCAGCAGAATGATTCAAGATACACATTGGTTGATCTCGGAAAAGTAGAAGCTTTACTACCTCTCAGCGAACAGGTTCCAGGTGAAAGATATAAACACGGTGAAAGAATAAAATGCTATATATCTGAAGTAAAAAAAGGAACCAAAGGCCCACAAGTTATTGTATCAAGAACACATACTGGCTTGATTAAAAGACTTTTTGAACTGGAAGTGCCTGAAATATATGAAGGTATAGTGGAAATAAAAAGTGTTGCCAGAGAAGCTGGCTTTAGAACAAAGATTGCAGTTAATTCAAATGAGAAGAATGTAGATGCGGTAGGAGCATGTGTAGGCCCCAAAGGTTCAAGAGTAAGAATGGTGGTAGACGAACTTGCAGGTGAAAAAATAGACATAGTTCAATATAGTGATGATATTGTTGTATTTATAAAGAATTCCCTAAGTCCTGCAAGAGTTTTAAAAGTTCTTACAGATGAAGAAAAGAAATTTGCACTGGTTGTCGTTCCAAATGATCAGCTTTCTCTTGCGATAGGAA
>DNFX01000144.1 GCA_003486795.1 Actinomycetota bacterium | reverse complement strand
CAGCTTCTATTCTTTGTATTGTTTTATTAATATCAGCTGCATTTATTTTTACAGGATGTGCAAGTTCAAGGACTGCAATGGACGAATCAGCTGCTGTAGCTGAAGATGGTTATTATGCAGAAGGCGCCAAAATGGCAGAAACAACTGCTGCTGCTTCTATGCCTGAAAGTGCAGAAGAAATGGGCACCGATACCGAAAATTCAGGAGGAGTGACTCCTTCAGTTTCACTTAAAATAATTAAATCAGCCTATATTTCGATTCAGGTTGAGAAAGATACATTTCAGAACAAGATGCTTGAGCTAACCGTAATAGCTGAAAGAAACGGCGGATTTGTGAGCAATACAGAAAGCTACTCCAATCCTGAAGGAAACATATCAAGCGGCAGGATTGTCATAAGAGTGCCGGGTGAAAAATTCAATTCAGTTGTTGAAGAGATAAAGAAAGTGGGAGATGTCAAAGCTATAAGCATTTCAGGACAGGATGTTACCCAGGAATATGTTGACCTTGAAAGCAGACTTAGAAATTATGAGGCTCAGGAAAAGGTTCTGCTTGATCTGATGGCAAAATCTACAGATGTTTCTGACAGTATAGAAGTACAGAAAGAACTCAGCAATGTGCAGGGAGAGATAGAAGTAATAAAAGGAAGAATGAATTATCTCGATAATATGGTCAGTCTTTCCACAATTGACATAAACCTTTATGAACCGGAAATTGCTGCACCTGTAGAGGGCGGAGGTTTTATTAATGCTGTAAGAAGAGGTGTTGAAGGTGCAGTAAAAGTACTTAACGGAATAGCATTCTTCTTTATCGCAATAAGCCCTCTTCTTGTACTTGCAGGAATAATAATTCTGATTGTATGGGGCTCCATAAGAGGCAGAAATAAAAGAAGAGCAAAAAAAGCTGCACAGGCTTCACAGCAGTCATCAGAAAAATAATAAAGAAAAATTTCATTAATATTTGTTAATTTTGTATCAGAAAGCGGGAATATATGAAAAAATGTGATATATTTGGTTTTATTTTACTGGCATTGGGTGCGGGAGTTGCTGCCGGAATTCTTTTAGCTCCCAAATCGGGAAGGGAAACAAGAAAAGAACTCTCAGAAAAGATGGAGCAGGGCTTTGAAGAAGCAAGCAACTTTCTTTCCTATGAATCAGGAAGAATAAAGAGTTTGTTTAACGAGACCATGGATAATTTTAAAAATAAAGCTGATTCTGAGTAATATTTCAATTATTTCTTTATTTATATTTATTCGAACCGCAATGCTTCGATGGGGTTAAGTTTTGCTGCACGCATTGCAGGATAAATTCCAAAAAATAACCCTACAAATGTAGAGAAGGAAACAGCAAGCAATATCGAAGATAGCGATATTGTTGTAGAAATAGGCGAGTATCTGTTCAGGATTAAAGAAATTATTCCTGCAAAAACTATGCCCATGATACCTCCGCTCAGACTGAGGACAACGCTTTCTGTCAGAAACTGGATAAGCACATCTCTGTTTTTTGCTCCGATTGCTTTTCTTATGCCTATTTCCCTTGTTCTCTCTGTTACGGATACAAGCATTATATTCATGATGCCGATACCCCCTACGAGCAGGGATATTGCAGCTATACTCCCGATTGTTATGGTAAAGATATTTGTTACCGTATTTAAAGCATCAAGGATTTCAGTCTGGCTCTGTATTGTGAAGTCACTTTTGTCCCCGCTTTTTATACCGTGCTGTTTTCTTAAAATTCTGGTTATTTCTTCAGTGGCAATATCTATATCTTTTTCAGTTTCTGTATCAGCAATTATCATACTCAGATATTTCTGTCCGTAAAGCTTGTTCATCGCCGTTGTTATGGGAACAGCTATGGCATTATCCTGATCCTGGCCGAACATATTGGAGCCTTTTGATTTTATTGTGCCGATTATTTTGAAATTCTTTCCCATTACTTTTATTGTCTTGCCCAGCGGGTCTTCATCTCCGAAAAGTTTCTCTATTATTGTGGGGCCTACACATGCGACATTGGTTGAATTTTCAACATCGCTTTTTGAGAAAAACTTGCCTCTTTCTATTTCAAAATTATAAACCTGTTCTGCATTTTCACTGGAAGCATAGACAGATGTATTAATCCCTTTATCTAAATAGGTAACTGGTGCAGCACTTAAAATCACAGGTATTACTCCCTGAACATGTCTGGAATATTTCTGGATTGCTTCGACATCTTCAAGTTTCAGGGATTCTTTGTTTGTGGTGCTGAACTGATTTAAGGCACCGAGATCTTCCTGTGAACTGCCGGGGATGACTATTATAAGATTGGAGCCTATTCCCTGTATGCTTTCAATAACTGAATCCTGTGCTCCCGAGCCGATTGACATTACCGCAACCACAGCTCCAACACCTATAATAATTCCGAGCATTGTAAGAGCAGATCTTAATTTATTAAGAAAAAGTGACTGGAAAGCAATTTTTATATTTTCATTAAAAGAACTCATCTTTTAAACCCCTGAATTTATTTTGTCTTCCAATTTAGGCATTTTTGCCAGCATATCAAGAGCGTTAACAGGCTTATCAATTTTTTCTTCTTTGACTGTCAGTCCGTCTCTTAAATATATTATTCTTTCTGTATGATGAGCTATGTCCAGTTCATGTGTTACAAGAATTATTGTCTTTCCTTCCCTGTTAAGCTGCTGAAAAATTGCCATAATCTCTTCACCGGTTCTTGAATCAAGATTGCCAGTAGGTTCATCCGCAAGAATTATCGTCGGGCTGTTTATCAATGCTCTTGCAATGGCCACCCTCTGCCTTTCACCACCGGATAATTCAGTGGGTTTTCTACTGGCTTTATCCGAGAGATTCATGTTCTCCAAAAGCTTCAAAGCTTTTTCTCTCATATTTTTACCAGATAATCCACTTTCAAACATGGGT
>DNFX01000280.1 GCA_003486795.1 Actinomycetota bacterium | reverse complement strand
CGCACTGTCACTTTTTTTCTTTCCCATACAATCTTCATTATGTCAGCTTCCAGGTTGCTTATACTATTTAACCCGTTTATTCCGATTTCCTCAGATTTCTTTTTTAAATCTGCTCTTTTTGCCATTTCAACACCTCGGTTTATTGTTATAAATAAAGAAGATTTTAAAAAATCTGATTAAAAAAGATTTAAAACCTACAAAAAAATAATACTACATTTGGGCTGTAAATACAATCATGCTTTTGTTTAATTTACAAATTTGTATTTTTATATATTTATTAATAAATAATAATATATTAATAATAAAAATCAGAAATATCAATTTGATGGCCTTTAATGTAATATTTTGGTTTTAGTGTATAATTTTTCTTTATTAAAATCGTGGATCTGGCAGGGTTGGATTTAAAAAATTGGATATAAAAAAATATAAAATTATTATAATATCAGTTTCTTCTGCTGCCCTTGTCATATTATTTTTTGCAGTTTTTTATTCAGTTAAATATTTTAAATTGCAGAACAAATCTCTTGCAGCAATTTCGCAGGAGAAAGACAGGGCAGACAGTTATGAATATCTTCTGGATAATTACAATCTTATTTCATCAAATACAATTTTTTCCGGTTATGCTGATTATAAAGGAAAGGAAAATGCAAGAAAATTCACGGCGTTCAGTCTTTATTACAAAGATAAATTCTACATAATTACAGCAGGCCACAGTATAGAATTTGAAGATATCAGCTATGATAATTTCAGAATAAGAAAACAGAATAAAGATGAATGGATTTATCCTGAACTTTTGTATTACAGTAATGACTTTGAAGGAAATAATGATTTTGCTATTTTCAGACATGAAAGTATTAACAAAGGACTTTATCCTGCCACAGATGATTTGATACCCGGATTTATACTCGGAAATTCAATTATAAAAATATACAGACCTGATACGAATGCAGCTTATGGTGAAAGCGGGAGTCCTGTAATAAACGCCAGATGCAGGGTAGTAGGTGTACTGATAAAAAGCACCGGTCAGTATACAGACATAAAAAAAGTCCTTGAAGCAATTGACAGACTGACAAAGTAGTTTCCCCGGCTTTTTTGACACTTTCCAAAAATTAACATAAAATAAATAAAACAAACAAAATACAACAATTTGCAAAATAATGCTTGCAGCTGAAAGAATTGACAAAATAGCCAGAATAGTAAGTAAAAACGGAGGTATCAAGACTTCTGAACTCTCCAGAATGTTTAAAGTTTCCGAGATGACCATTCTGAGGGATCTGTCTTTTCTTGAAAACAGGGGCTTTCTCAAAAGAGTTTACGGGGGAGCAGTTTCTGCCAGAAGCAATAATGAAGAAGTATCACGTGCCATTAGGGAAAAAATAAATGCAGCTGAGAAAAATAAAATCGCCGATATCGCATACACTCTTATAAAGCCGAATGAACAGATATTTATCGATCCCTCAACGACTTGTCTGGCGCTTGCAAGAAAAATAAAAAATATTTCTGAAATAAACGTAATAACCAATGGTCTGGATATAGTAAATGAGCTTGCTGACAGCGAAAATGTTCGGCTGACCTGTATCGGAGGGGATTTCCACAAAATATCAATGAGTTTTCTTGGCCCCATTTCCGAAATACCTCTAAAGGAAATTTATTTTGATAAAGTATTTTTTTCACCGACAGGATGCACTCCGGAACAGGGCATAACAGAAGCAAACGTATATAGTGTAGCAATCAGAAAAACCATTATTGAGAACGCCAAGGAAGTCATTCTCCTTGCTGACCATAGCAAGTTCGAAAAAGTAAGTTTATATAAAATTTGTGACTGGAACCAGATAAACACTGTTATCAGTGATAAAAAACCAGATGAAAAGTATGAAAAACTTTTTAAGGATAATAATATCTGTTTCCTGGGCTGATTTTTTATTTTCGATGAAATAAAAATAAGAAATCTTTTGAAAATTCATTAATAACAAATATTCTTAACCGGAATAAAAAAAGATTATGAAACTGGGCAGAGTAATAGGNNGTGAATCCTGATGGCTTAAAAAGCTCCAGGCCTGTTATTCTTGCAGATTATCTTAATACTGCTGTCGGCAATACTGTTTTCTGGATAGGGGACGGTTCTACAATATGTAAAGTAATGGGGATGAGAAGCATTCCTGTAAGAGGAAGCATCATAGGCATAGTCGATAGTATAGATATAAAAAAACAGCATTTAAAAAAATAGAATCCGGAAGGCTAATGTGAAACTTGTCAAAGTAATAGGAAGCATAACTTCAACAATTAAAGACAGTACTCTTGATGGATTCAAATTAATGCTTGTCCAGGCTGTAGATATTGATTTGAAGGAAAAAGATGAATTTTTTATAGCAGTTGATACCATAGGTCTCGGAGAAGGCGAAACAGCTCTTATTGTTACCGGAAGTACTGCCAAGAGAACTGATTCAACGAGACATAAGAACGTGGACGCGGCAATAATTGCAAAAGTTGAAAGAATAGATCTTGAAAGTTCTGTAATTGAAAGTTAAATTTAAAAATACTGATATAATAAAAAAACAAAAAGAATAAATCTGGGATATGCAGGAGAATTTATGGAATCAAATCCTGTTGAAAAAATTAAAAATGCCGGTGTTGTCGGTGCAGGTGGTGCAGGATTTCCGACACATGTGAAACTTGCCTCCAAAGTTGAAATTATTATTGTCAATGGTGTAGAGTGCGAGCCCCTTATTCATGTTGACAAGCAGCTTATTGAAAAAAACCTGGAAAATATGTATCAGGGCCTGAAAATAGCTGCACAGATTACAGGTGCAAAAAGGCTTGTTATTGCATTGAAGCATAAAAACAAAGATGCTCTTAAAACTCTTGAAGACTTCCAAAAAATACATAACGATTTTGAAATTTTCACACTTGATAATTATTATCCTGCAGGCGACGAACAGGTTCTTGTCAATGAAGTCACTGGCAGAATAGTCCCTGAAGGCGGAATACCCCTCAATGTCGGTATTGTTGTAATCAATGTGGAAACACTTATAAATGTTGCAAACTCATTTGAAGGCCGTAATGTAATATACAAGTATGTGACTGTAAATGGAGAGGTATCAAATCCCGGAACATTTAAGGTGCCGGTAGGCACCCCTGTTACCAGCCTGATTGATGCCTGTGGCGGTACAAAAACGGAAAGGGTAAAAGCGATCGATGGCGGTCCGATGACAGGCAGGCTCATTGATATTGCAACCCATTCAGTAACAAAAACAACCAAAGC
>DNFX01000016.1:3030-5291 GCA_003486795.1 Actinomycetota bacterium | reverse complement strand
TTCATAATAAACGCTCCGATGCTGCAATATTATTACAAAATCTTCCGAAATATATAGTATATTATAATTTCTGTTATTTTCGGAATAATTATAATTGTTATGTTTTTTCAATAAATATATCATGAATAAGAATTCATGGAGATTAATCTGCATAAAATAGTATTTAAACATTATCATATAAAAATATTTACTACTCTTTTATTTCTGATTTTAACCGGAGCAGCAGTTAATCTCAATCTGTATTTAAACAGAAATATTAACAATTATAAAGAAATAGTAATCAAAAATATAGAGAGAAAAATTGACCGGACCATAACATATGACAGCATTTCTGCATCAGTTTTTCAATATATTGAAATAAGAAATTTGTTTGTTTCAAATAAAGACGGTAAATGTATCCTGAAGGTTGATAAGCTTAGAATTACATTCAATTTATTCAAAATCATATTTACGGACAGCAATCCGATACAGATTATATATCTGGAAAATTCATCAATAAATCTTGATACTGTAAATGATAATGATATTGTCAGTCTGATAACAGATATAACAGGAATTAATCGAGGCAGCGGCAGCAGGGGCGGATTAAAAAAATTATCAGTCTCAGGGAAAAATCTTTCTTTAACAACATCAACAGCTGACGGCAGCTATACATTTAATAAATTATTTCTGAATCTTAATCTCAATGAAGAAAAAACTGATTTCGTCCTGAAATCAAATTTCTCTTCACAACAGTCATCCTTCGCGCCATTGTTTTTTTTAGGAAGTAATATTACCTCAGGAATCAGGATTGAAGGAACAATAGACAGTATTAACAGAAAACATGACTATAATCTTGAAATCAACAACTTTAAAAACGAGCATTTACAGCTTAAAAAACAGCATCTTAATATTCAGTATCAAAACAATATTGTCCAGGTGAGAAAAGTGAAAGACAGAGCTCCTCTTGATCTTGCTTTTTCCTATGATACAAAAAATAAAACTTATTCCGCATCAGCTAAATTTGAGAATTATTCACCTGATAAATTTTTATCTTTTTCTGAAGATAATAAATTCATTAATTATCTGAAATCCTATTATACCGGTAATATAAATTTAGCCTATAATCCTGAAGCTGCTGATAATAAACTTGTATATAACGGATCATTGTCAACTTCTATTCATAAATCAATTGTTCCATTTGAAAACAGACTTGCAGCTGTCTTTTCAGGAAGTGAAAAAATGATTGATTTCAATTTTCTGGAATTTAAATCAGTAAAGGGCGATGCTTCTTATGCGGGAAAAATCAACCTATCTTCATTTCTCCCTGAAGGCAGGTTGAAACTGAATAATATTATTTTTCGGAAAAACGGTAAAATCAGTATAACAGCTGATTTTACAAAAATTAATCCTGATAGTATTTATTCCAGAATATCTGTTTCCTATGGAAATAAAAATATAGATTTAATTGAACTTCAACTCTCAAAAATACTTAATAATTATTTATTTAAACTAAGCGCAGAAACAGAGGAGGGAGGCCAAATATTAGCCGACGGACAGTATGAACAGTCCAATACGCACCAACTGAAGTCGGAAATTATATTAAAGAATCTGACACCGGATTATATTCTGGAATTTTTTAATATTGAGACATCAATTAAAAATATTGTATTTCCTGATGGAAAATACTTAATTAATTCCGGATTCAATATCTCCACTGACTTTAAAAATTATTATTTTTCTTCTGACAATATAAAAATATCAGACGCATCTGATCAAAGCAGATTTTTCTCAACTGAATTTTATTCAGACAATAAAAATATTATTCTGGATAAAATTAAAATAAATTACGGCAGCAATTTATTCGGATCCGGAATGATTAGTATAAAAAAACCTGTGCGTTCGCAATTTGATATTGATTCCCAGTTTATCATAAACAATCAGTATTATAAATTTAACGGCAATATTTATCCAGGTTCAGGAATAATACTCAGCGGAAATTACGGATTTTATCTTTCATATTTCCCCGGCAGAAATAAAACAGTATTTTCTGTTTTCTCTGAAGACATGCCACTGCCCGTATTCGGTACTATTCCGGAATTATCGCTTAGAATCAGCGGAAGTTCAGACAGTTCCGGTAATTTAAAAATACATCTCAGAAACAATAAAATCAAAGAAATCAGGACTCCGTATTTAATTCAAAATGAAAAGGCAGAAATTGATTTCAGTTGTTTTCTCAATGGAAATAGTTTGAGATTTAACCGGATTATATACAGAGACCG
>DNFX01000016.1:0-3003 GCA_003486795.1 Actinomycetota bacterium | reverse complement strand
TAACACATTTGATCAAAGAAGACGGGATATTAAATATTTCATTAAGTTTTAAAAATTCTCCGGTTCAAAGATTTGTGAAAAAACAGCTCAGAGGTAAATTAACAGGCTCTGCAGATCTAAGCGGATCATTAACTGATCCGGAAATCAAGGCTGATGTGAAACTGACAGACGCTTATTTTGATGAAGATCCATTATCTGTAAACCTGAATTTCAGCGCTGATTTGAATCTTATTTCATTAAACAGCATTAATATTAAATACAATCAGAATCAAATAGCTGACGGCTATGGATACATAAACATGCTTTCACATGAATATTATTTTGAATCAGATATTTTACTGCAGCAGTCACTGACATCAAAATATTTTAAAAGTGATTTGGCAATCAAGGGAAATTTAGCTGATAATGAGAATAATTTGATGAATATTTCAATATCTGATTTTAAAAGCGGTGTAATTATATTCAGTGAAATTGAAAAAAGCATAATCGGCTATAACTACTGGGAATTATCATTCACAAATACAGAAAATTTTTTCACATTCACAGGCGGACCTGAAAATTCAATATCTGCTTTCATAAGTGAAACTTATGATTTCGGGGTTATATTAAAAGCGCCTCTTCCAATAGCGGGTAATTTGCAGGGTAAAATTGCCAGAGGCAACATTGATGCAAATTTTGATATTTCCAATGTGGAAATATCATTTATCGGGCAAATAATTAATAATTTAAATTTTAAACCATCTTCAGGAAATGTAGCGGGAGTTATCAATATTTCCGGCAGAGTAAATGATCCTGATTTTACAGGAGCACTCTATGCAGAAAATGTTACGGCTGTATCTGCGTTAACACCTGAAATAATCGGGCCATTCAATACAGTTGTTAAATTTGAAGGAAAGCAGATGTTTATTCCTGAAACATCTGTGGGGGTCCAGAGAGCTCTGGTTTTCCTGCAGATGGAATTTATCATTGATCATTGGATACCGCGTGAATTTATTTTAAATATAAAAACTTCACCGGGCAGCAGAATATGGATACAGCACGCTTTTTCAGCAGTTGATGTTAATGGGTTTGGCTCGGGAGAGATAAAAATACAAGGAGACAGTCAAAAAACAGAGATTTCCGGACAAGTTTCTGCTACCAGCTGTTTAATTACATTAATTGATATAACAGAAAAAAAGGAACCTCCCAAAAAAAATAAAAATCTTTTAGTTGATCTCCAGGTGATTTCAGGAACAGGTGTTGAATTTTTCTGGCCGTCGGTGAGGCTTCCGGTAGTCAGAACATTTGCCGCAGCAGGTCAGAAAATTTCTATTTCCAGCGACAGCAGCGCCGGTATTTTTTCAATGACCGGAGATGTAAAAATACTCGGCGGCGAGGTTTTTTATTTTAATCAGAATTTTTTTCTTAAGGAAGGATTGATTTCATTTAACGAGAATCAGGATGAATTTGATCCCAAACTGACAATAAGAGCGGAAATAAGGGAGAGGACATCTGAAAACACAGAAGTCAAAATATCTCTGATACTTGAGGACAGCCCATTAAGCCGGTTTGCCCCGAGATTTGAATCTGTACCCCCATTACCGGAGCAGGAAATATATACACTACTTGGAGAAGGAATATACAGTCAGTTTGGAGGTGAAAACATAACTCNNTAACTTTCGGCTCTGCACTGGTAGGCGCAGGATCCTACAGCTCTCAATTGATCGGAGTCTTCAGACCGTTTGAAACACAAATGAAAAAACTGCTGAATCTTGATCTTTTTTCAGTCCGGACAGAGTTTCTTCAGAGAGCAATTTTTAATGACATGCTTTCTTCAGATACAGGGACTGAAACAATACCGGCAGGATCAAATTTTAATACATATCTTGATAATACATCAATTTTTATGGGTAAATATTACGGAGAATATTTTTTTCTTGAAGGTTTGATAAGATTTAACTCACTAGATTTTGACAATTCTCAATTTTATTATTATGATGTACCAGCTTTCATGGGTATGTATATTGAAAATGAAATAAGTCTTGAAGTTGACACACCCTTGTTTTTGCTTGATATTACATTATATCCTAAGATTAATGATTTTTATAAATCTTTACTTGATACAACTCTCCAGTTGTCCTGGAGATTTTCTTTTTAATCAGGAGTAGATATGGTTTTTTCAAAGAAGGCTTTTCTTATATTCAGTATTATTCTTTTCATCCTCTCCGGAACAATGCTATACGCAGACTGGTATTCAGGTAAAGTAATAGAAAATATCAAATTTAATGGTTTAAAAAATACTGCGGAAAGTGAACTTTCTGCAATAACAGCAGAGTTTACAGGTAAAATATTTACAGATGAATTATTCTGGAGTCTTCAGGGCAAACTTTATGCGCTTGATTATTTTGAAGATCTTATACCCAACGCAATCCAGGGAAAAGCAAACTTATCAAAAGATGATCCTTTAAACACTGTAATTATTGAATTTAATGTTGTTGAACGCCCTGTGGTAAAAAAACTGCAGGTAACAGGCAATAAAAATATCAGAAGAAACCAGATTCTTGATGCTGTCCTGCTTAAGCCGGGTGATATAATTAATAAAACAAAAATACAGTTGGATGAAGAAAGCATTATAAGTTTGTATATTGAAAAAGGTTTTCCCGATGTATCTGTAAGCGGTGCGGCGGGGGAGATCAATAAAGATAATGAGGCAGATGTTGTTTTTACAATTGAAGAAGGAAGTCAGACTAAAATCGGGGAAATAAGGTTCTCCGGAAATACTTTTGCATCTGACAGCACACTCCGGAGAGTTATCAGTACTAAAAAACAGTCACTTTTTTCAAAAGGACTTTTTCTGGAATCCAAAATAGAAGAAGATAAGCAGAGCATTATCAAATATTATGGAGAAAAAGGGTATGTTGATGCAAAAGTAACAGATGTAGTTCAGGAACTGGCAGAAGATGAAGAAGGGAACAGAACTATCCTGATTATAACTTTTGTTTTAAATGAAGGTAAACAATACAA
>DNFX01000030.1 GCA_003486795.1 Actinomycetota bacterium | reverse complement strand
CATTGCCCCGCCATTTACAAAGGGAAGAAATCTTTCGATATTGTGTTTGTCGCCTTCTTTTGATATGCCGTAATCTACCTGAAAACCCTTTGCTTCAAAATTAATCATTCCGCCGGCAAAATCAATGTTCCTGCCGTCAAAGGAAAGTACTTTCGAGCCTGAACAGATTATCTCATCTGAGCCATAGATCGGTTTTAAAAGCTCTGTGAGCCAGTTTTCATCTACTTTGGTATCATTATTAAGGAAAGCGACATATTCCCCTTTTGCCTGTGCTGCCGCCTGATTGTTAGCTTTTGCAAATCCAAAATTACTATTGTTTCTTATGATTCTGGCTTCCGGATAATTTTTGTTTAAAAACTCTATGGAATCATCAGTAGAACCATTATCTACAATAATGATCTCGATCTGCTCTTTTGGATAACTGAGATTTTTTAAAGAATCAAGACAGTCTCTGAGATAATCGCTGCCATTAAGGTTAACGATTGAAATGGTTACTAACGGATATGAATAAATATCTTTCATTACAAGTTCATTCAGATTAAAAATCAGGTTTGAAATTTATATAAATTATAACAAACAATTTTTTTTAAACAATAATTAATGTTAAAATGAAGAAAATTATCACTTCTGGCTTATAAATTCAAAAATGATTAAAAAAATTTCTTTTATTACTGAAAAAATGCTTGTCGGACATGGCGTTGAACTGGTAGTAGATAAGCTGGCTTCAGGACTTTCCGGCAAAGGTTATGAGTGTAATGTTTTCTGCACGCAGATTGATGAAGAATATAAAAAAAGAGCCGGATATGAGATAAACCTTATTCCCCGTATACAGGGTTCAAATGTATATGACCTTGAGAGAAAAACAAAAGAACTGAAGTATATCTTCAATAATCAGGACAGCGATCTTTTTATAATCAATACTTTTCCATATTACAGCCTTGCAGGAGTACTTGAAAAACCTGTTATTTCAATAAATTACGGAGTCATTTCCACTGAAGGCATGAGTTTTAAGAGAAAATTGTTTTTCAGATATATGGATTTCACTCAGAATAATTTTTATTTTAAAAAAAGCCTGAAAATAATAAGTATATCCAAATTCCTTAATGATAAAATACCGAAATCCCTGAAAGGAAAATCATCGTTCATATATCTGGGTGCAGATCATTACAGAAATGATTCCCTCCCTGAGGAAGAAATAAAAAAAGAGGCTGAAAAACTGAGACAGAGGCTTGATGTTTCGGATAATGACATACTGATGCTTTATGCAGGAAGATTAAATCCTGTAAACCAGCCATATAAAGGTACAAGAGAACTTATAGAAATTTTCAGGGAAGCCAGAAAAAGCAATAGACACCTGAAGCTTCTGATGGTAGGCTTCGGCTCAAAAAATGATGAAATCGCTTTAAAAAATGAAGGAATATGTGTGATGCTCAATGCTCCTTTTGAAATGATGCCGGTTATTTACACTGCAGGCGATATCTACACCACCTGTACAAAATGGGAAGGATTTGACCTTCCGATTGTGGAAGCTCAGACATTTTCAAAACCGGCTATCTGCTATAATATCGGCGCACATCCTGAAATAATGGAAAACGGTGTTACCGGATATCTTGTCAGCAGCAAAGAAGAATTTTTATCAAAGCTCACTGAGCTCTCGGAAAACCCAGAGCTTTTAAAAGAAATGGGGGAAAATAGTCTCAGATCATCGGAAAAATTCACCTGGGCAAAAACTGTAAACGAATATGAATCCCTTATTATGGGGACGTATAATTTGGCCCCCAATAATCCAAAGTCTTTAAATAAAGAAGCTACTGATTCTCAGGTAATATACACTAATACAGCTGCATCCGTAGAAAATGGCAGTTTGCAGAATAAAACCACATATAAACCGTTCGCATCCGACTCTGGAAAAAATGGGGCCAAATTATACGTCCCCATAACGGTTTTGATAGTTAATTATAACTCTTCTGTAGAGTGCATTTCTGAATGCCTGGATTCACTTGATAATCAGTCAGTTAAAGATTTCAGGGTGCTGCTTTTTGACAACGGAAGCAATAATGAAACCATCAGTGTCATAAAGAATAAATATTTAAAGAGCTCCCATCATCTGGATCTGGATATAATCGAAAATGAAACCAATATCGGACTGGGCAAAGCAATAAATAAGGCACTGGCAGATATAAACACAGAATATGTGCTAATATCAGGCTTTGATGTGGTTTATGATTCAGGTGCGATTGAGGAATTTCTTAAAGAAGCCAAAAGTATGGAAAACAACGTAATAGGGCTTGCACCAAAAATCAAATTTTCTTACCAGCGCAACTTTATTGAAAGTGTCGGAACCTACCTTGACACTTCACTTTATGACGGCTACCAGGGGCTTGGACAGCTTGATCTTCATCAATATGATGTTCCTGAAGAAATATTCGGATTATCTTTTACAAGTGCTTTAATTAAAACAGATTCTTTCAGAACAACAAGAGTAGGACCTGTTGAAGATGACTTCTTTTTATTTTATGAGGATTTCGATTTCTGCTACAGGGCAAATCTTCTGGGATACCGATTCAGATCATGCCCCAGATCCATTGTATATCACAAATATGCATATAATTTCAGGGAAGAATCAACAGCTTTTCAGACCATATATTATTATAAAAGACTTAATCTTCTGAAAATGCTGATAAAAAACTGCGAGCAAAGAACAATAGACAGGATACTGCCGGTAGAATTGAAAATAATGAATTCCAATTTAAAAGACAGAAATATGAAAAATACTTCAAAAAGAATACTGTCTGATTTCAGAAAAATGAGAAAACATCTTTTAAAGCAGCGGAAGATGATACAGCTGCAAAGACTTGTAAATGATGATGAAATAATAAAGTATTACTGGGGAGAAAAAAATTTCTTTGACATAATAAAAAATGAACCTGTTTTTTCAATTGAAAATCTTATAAAAACCTATCAGAGACTATTCGTAATAACGGGCAGTAACAAATATATGGAATATGTAAGTTATCTGGAAAGTCTGGAAAATACAAAACTGAAATTTGATAATAAAATACTGTCTTCCAAACTGCACAACAAACTTGAAAATGAACCGATAAGTGTTCATGAATTTATCGATAAATTATAAAAATCCATAAAATAAAACAGATTTTATGAAAATAGGAATTGAAGTCTCAACTATATTAAACTTCGGAACAAGGATAGGTTCCGGCAGATATATAAATAATCTTATTAAAAATCTACTAATGATTGAGAATAATGATGATTTTAAATCAATTAAATCCGGGAATAACTCCTGGGATGAATATGTTTTTACCGGAAATTACACAACAGATGAAAACCTTCATATATTTGAAGATTTGATAAACAGCTTCCCTAAGAAAAAAATCAGCCTGAATTTTAATCTGATCAGCCAGAGACAGCTTGAAAAAGCAGGACAAAAAAAATTCCCTGCCATAGAAATGAAAGGATTTAAAAGTGACATACTGCACTGTCCGGATTATATAATTCCTCCGACCTTTAACAAAAATATCGTCCTTACAATCCACGATATGTCTTTTTTCAGATTCCCTGAATTTAATTTTGAATGGTTTGTAAAAAAATACCAGAAAATGGTTGCACAAAATGCAAAAAAGGCAAAGTTTATAATCGCAGACTCATTATCTACAAAAAATGATATAGTTAAATATCTGAAAACAGATCCCTCCAAAATAAATGTAGTACATCTTGCATCCGAAGATATATTTAAAATACTTGATGAAGACGATATAGATATAAAAGTACTGCAAAAATATGGAATTAATTCCAATTTCATTTTAAGTGTAGGTACGATAGAGCCCCGGAAAAATTTCAAGACACTTATCCGGGCTTTTGATCTTTTAAAGAAAAAATATAAATTTAAAAACCTTAAACTTGTAATTGCAGGAAAAACCGGCTGGAAAAGCGAGGAGACTTTTGACATTTACAATAATAGCAAAAACAGGGAAAACATAATATTTACCGGTGAAATCAGCGACTATGACCTTGTCCAGCTTTATAATATGGCCAGCATCTTCGTTTATCCTTCAATATTTGAAGGCTTTGGATTCCCTGTCCTTGAGGCAATGAGCTGTGGTCTGCCAGTTATAGCTTCCAATACTTCTTCAATACCGGAAGTCCTGCAACATCCCGATCTTTTATTTAATCCTTTTGATGAAAAAGAAATATGCATAAAAATGGATGAGATACTTTTAAATGATAATTTAAACTCATACGTAAGAAAACAATGTCTGATAAATTCAAAAAAATTCAGCTGGTCAAAAACTGCGGCAGAAACACTTGCTGTTTACAGGAATTGCATTTAATTCCTATAAGGCATACACGTATAATTTTAAATGGATATATTATTGATTACTGATATGACAGATAGTCTGTCCTGGTGGTGTCTAAATATAAAT
>DNFX01000021.1 GCA_003486795.1 Actinomycetota bacterium | reverse complement strand
TTTTGGGTTTATTGATAAAAATGGAAAACTTGTTTCCAATCCGATTCATTACAGGGATAAAGGAAGATTTAGCATTGAGAATGATTTATATAATCTTATATCAAAAAAAGATTTGTATAAAAGATTAGGTGGTTTATTAAGTCCTGTGGCAAGCATATTTAATTTATTCTATTTGAAGAGCATCGATTCGCTTGAATTAAGCGAAGGAAACACTTTTTTGATGATACCCTCAATATTTAATTATTTACTCACAGGGGCAAAGGTAAATGAATATACACACGCTTCTACCACATTCCTTTATAATATCGAGAGTAAAAAATGGGATAATGAATTAATTAATATGCTTTCATTGAGACCTGGATTGTTTGGCGAGGTTATTTCTGCCGGTACCGATCTTGGAGAAATTAAAACTGATATTGCATTAGAACTCGGAATCAGAAAAGTGAAAAATATATTAACTGTTACTCATGACACGGCCTCCGCAGTTGCCGGAGTGCCAGCAACTGAAAGTAGTGCAAAATGGGATTTTGCCAGTATAGGAACATGGTGCACCATAGGAATGGAAACGGAAAAACCAATTATCAAAGAAAAAGCAATTGACTATGAATTTTATAATGAAGGAAGTGCAGACGGAGGCAATCTTCTTGTAAGAAATCTTACAGGTCTCTGGATAATTCAGGAATGCCGGCTTAGCTGGATAAATGAAAAAAATAAAAATATTACCTGGAAGGAAATTGATTTACTGATTAAAACTGCCAAGCCTTTCCAGCATATGATAGATGTAGATGACAGTACATTTACACAACCGAATTGCAGAATGCCGGAAGTATTAAAAAATTTTTGTAAAAGAACAAATCAGAAAATTCCTGAAAGTATTGGAGAAATTTCAAGGTGTTTTTATGAAAGCCTGGCTATGAAAATCAGATATATTTTCGAAACAATGGAAAAAATATATGGCATGAAAAAAGATATTCTGCATATTGTGGGCGGCGGGAGTAATGCTGATTTCCTCTGCCAGTCTATTGCTGATGCTACCGGCAGATATGTTATAGCAGGTCCTGCAGAAACAACAGCTGCGGGGAATCTTATTATGCAACTAATTTCTTCCAGCGAGATTAATAGCATAAGTGAAGGAAGAAGACTTAATTTTAATTCCAATATTTTGAAATATTATGAAAGTACCAAAAAAGATATCTGGGATGTTGGGTACGAAAAATTCTTAAAAATTATTAATTACAGAAATTAAAAAAAATATAAAATAATTGAAAACAAAAAGGAGTATTAATGGTTGATACCAGAAAAATCAGAAAATCAATTTGTGAAATTGCGAGATTAATTTATGAAAAAGAACTCACAGATTTAATGGGCGGTAACTATTCAGTAAGAGATGGAAATCTGATATATATAAATGAGAGATTATCAGGACCAAGATTTCAATGGGAAATAGACGAAGACTCAATAATAGTAACCGATATCTGTAAAATACCTGTTATTGGTGATGTAAACATGGTAACAAGAGAAGCCAATACCCATTATATGATTTATCAAAAATTTCCTGATGTAAATGCAATTATCCACTGCCATCCTCTTTTTCCTGTTGTCTTTGCATCTGCTCATATGCCAATACCTTCAGTTACTGAAGGAGCAAGAGTTATTTTTGGAGACCAGCCTGTTACTCCTATTGATGAAACAATACCTTCTTCAATGATTCAGGCCGAAAGAGTAACAGAGAATTTTGAGAATAGAAGAAAAATAGACAAAAATACGCCACTGATTTGTACAGTCCCATTTCATGGTGTTTTTGCAGCAGGAAAAGATCTGAATGAAGCGCTGGTTTTTGTTGATGCTCTTAATAACTGTGCACAAATGTTAATATATAGACAACTGATGTTTGGAAATAATCCTGAAGCCGATCTGTCAATCAGGACACATTTTAAAAGAGAAGATTTTAATACGATGAATGATTTTAAAGAAGTTGCTGAGCCAGGATACAGATATAAGGATGCTTTTGGCAATGATGCTGTTTATAATAGCTTTAAGCCTGGAGAAGTAAAATACGGCATTCGCAATAAGTAATCAATATAGCTTGATTAAATGAATATTTTTGATTTAAAAAGCAGAAAATTAATATTTCTAATATATCTTCTGATAATCTTAAAATTATAAACAGAATAATCGGTGAAAATTCAGGTCCTCTGGGAGTAATACTTGCTTCTCTGGTCGGATCTGCAACACTCATACCCGGATTTATAGCTTTTCCGACCGCGGCACTTTTTCTTGAAGAAGGAGCAGGTTATATACAGATTGCTATATTTGTACAGACACTTATGATGGTTGGAGTAGTAACTCTCCCATGGAAATCAAATATTTCAGTAAAAAGCCGCCATATTAAGAAATATGATTTCTTTTATTTTATTGATTGGAGTTGCATATCTGATGGGATTACTTATAAAAAAAGAAGAGATAAAAGCAATTTATGAAAAAGCCGGCAAATTATAGAAGGATTATATAAAACCTTATGCGCTACAGCCCTATTATAGATTACGCATCTAAATAAAATTTCTTTAACCCTTTTCCAGTTATTATTTTTATATAACAGCCGGACTGCTG
>DNFX01000138.1 GCA_003486795.1 Actinomycetota bacterium | reverse complement strand
TTTACCGTCTTTTTTCATTATCCAGTAATCAAATGCAAATTCCAGATCTTTATATTTCGGGTCTGTATCTGCCGGTTCTCCGACAAATGAATATGTATAGGCGACGCCGGGAAATGTGGCATCAACTATTGCCGGATAATTCTGCCTGAGCATATGATGCACCCAGTAATATTTTTTATCCAGCCATTTCCATGCATCCTGAAAATCAAGCTTACCGTCTTTTACAGCAAATTCCTTGCTTGAATCATATCCAAAATCAAGAGATGTATTATATTTATGAACAATTTTATTCCTGTCTGTAGTTGGTTTTCCGCTTGCTGCTGCATCAAACTCATATGCAACCTTCTCAACTGTTTTAAAATCAAGATTTTCAAAATTATCTCCCCTTGACTTCAGTGTTATTTTACTTTTCGAAGGTTTCACCAGGTCTTCTTTTATTCTGAATATAAGCTGCTGTTTCTGCAATTCTCCGTTCTTTGTTACAGCATAGAGATTTAATCCTTTTTTCACTGCAGCCTTGTCTGCCGGAAACACTACACCGAGGTCTTTAAGTTCTTTGGCAATTTCAGCTGTAAGAACAGGGTCTCCGGCCTCATTGAATTTAAACTTGAAGAGGTCTTCATTTAAAAGAATCTTGTATTCAATAGTAGGTATTTTCCCATCAGCAATTTCTTTGTCGATATCAGAAGCTGATGTGTTTGGAGGTGTTGTAGCACATGACATAACCAATAACAGAAATACACCTAAAAACATTGATAATAATTTTTTCATATTTTCTCCCTTTTAGAACTATTTGATTTTATATCTGTGCAGGTTGAGATGTCCAATTCAAATAATTTATCAGGAGTGATAACAAAAACCTTTCAATCACGGATCAGGTCCGGTAACGGTAAATACCATTTCTCAGGACATCAAGAAAAAAGTCCCAGTTATCAATATAATCGTTTTTCAGCGCTCCCGGATCATTTACATATTCAAATTCCACGAGAAAATCATATCTTGTTTTAAGGAGAAGCCACATCAAAAGATCAAACACCCGGTCCCTGTCATGCCGCAGGTTTTCAGCATTAAAATCACCGAAAATTGTCATAAACTGGGTGTTGAAAATATTTCTCACTTCTTTTTCAAGCTCGACATCATGAATTTTATAGGTTTTTACAATCATCTTGACATATTCAGGATGGTCAATGTAAAAGTCAATAGCTATATCAGAGATGATTTTAAACCGGTCAAGAATATCAGGAGGCAATGTTTTATAATTTTCACCTACTTTATTACGGAGAAAATTGTAAAGCTTTTCATAGGTATGCTTTACTATAAAAATGTATAAATCTTTTTTTGACTCTGTATATTCATACAGCCCGCCTTTGGAGATTCCGGCTTTTTTGATTATGCTTTCTGTTGTGCTTTTTTCATATCCATTTTCGCAGAACTCATCTATACAAGCAGATATTATTCTGCCTTTTTTCTGCTCTGAAAGATTTTCAAAGGTTTTTTTCACAAAAGCCCTCCTGCTCAGTAAATGACAGAATCACTATCCAATGAAATATAATAATAGTCTATTGCGGTTTTGAAAAGGTCAAACTTTATTATGTGCAGTCAAACTCAGGTAAGTTAATAAAAAAGGACAGCCTGCTTACAGACTGTCCTGATATTAAATGCCTCTGAATGATTTTTCTACTGTTTCCCTGTTCTCTACACTGGTAACAAGGCTGATAACAATAGTAAATATTATTGATACGGGAAGCGCAATTACAAGAGGATCAACAAACGGCCACATACCTCCGAGAATTGTGTCACGGCCGGTAAAGAATTTTGAGACTCCGAAAAGGGCAGCTTCTTTGCCGTGAAGGAAAAGAAAACAGAATACAGAAGTAGAAACACCTGATACAATACCTGCTATTGCCCCTTTTCTGGTAAGCCTCCTCCAGTAAAGCGCCGCAGTATACGGAGCAAGAAAACTTGATGCCATCAGGCCGAAAAATATCGCGGTTGCCTGGGCAATAATGCCGGGGCCCATTTTAATACCCAGAAATACAGTTGCCAGAATGCTTATTACTATTCCAATCCTGGTTACCAGTATTTCCCTGTTTTTATTATCTTTAAACTGCGGAATAATGTCTCTTCCTATAGCTGTTCCTATTGTATGGTACTGGGAGCTTAAGGTAGACATGCCGGCAGAAAGTATTACAAGCATGAAAACATAACCGAACCAGACAGGCATGGCTTCCTTTATAAATATCGGTATTACCTTATCCTGATTCCCTTCCGCCATCTGTACTGCGAGTTTTCCGAAGTTTTCAATAAAATAGACATTTGACAGCGATCCGATAATAAACGCGGTTCCGGTTGTCGCAAGTATAAAAAGTCCGCCGACCGCAACTGCCCTGTTAAGCTCTTTATTGCTTTTTACTGTCATATATCTGACCACAAGCTGCGGCTGGGCAAGCACCCCGATACCGACTCCCAGTACAAGCGATGAATATATTATCCACCATAAAGGAGTATTCAGCGCAGGCGACGCAGTCCACCCCGCATGCCCGATTTTAGCGAAACCAGCAGGGATCCCTGATGCCAGCGCTGTCAGGGAAAGATGGGCTTTTGATATTCCTCCCAGCTTGAAATAGACAAAAAACAGCAGAAACATCATGCCGAAAAACATAAGACTGC
>DNFX01000077.1 GCA_003486795.1 Actinomycetota bacterium | reverse complement strand
GAATATCCCGGATATAAAAACGCTTTCACTTCCTGTTTTCTATATATTAATTTCCATTCCGGCAATAGCTGCCTCTGTTATTGCAATAATCTGTGGTATTACCGATATAATGATTATTGCCGCAAAAGATATTAAAACAAGAAAAACCACAAGAAGTATAACAGGTATTATTCTTGGAATTATCAGTATGATCTCATTTGCTTTTATCCTGTTTTATCTGCAGCCGGTACTTTGTTTTCTTGCACGGCTTTTTTCGTTATCATCCGGAAGCTATTGAATTAACCTTTGAAATCACCAGGTTTTATTTGGTCGCCATATTTATCTCTGGCAGCTTTTATCTTTTCAATGGCACTGTCCCAGTAGTCAAATATTTCTTTTGGAGTTCCGGGATCCATCTTGCTGTAATAGGCTTTGGTTCTCTCAAGTTTTTCTATCCATTTAGTGCAACGGAAAGTAAACAGATAAATGTAATCCTCTTTTGAAAATTCTTCATCCAGATATCTTTCAAACAGTGCAACAAGGTCTTCATACTTGGGAATCATACCTGTAGGAGTTTTATAAGCATCGTATTCCCCATGAATCCTGCCTTCTGCCCAGTGCAACCATACTTTTTTTGCAAGTTTGCTGGTTATAAAATTTCCGTCGGGACCACGCATAAAATAATTATTGCTGAAAATTTTCGGAGTATCCTTTACGCTTTCACCAAACTTTATATTATTCATGGTATATTCGCCAAGAGGATAAGAAACAAAATCCATATTTGCCATCGGACTTGCAGTTCTGACACCTTCCTTGCCTATTGTCGCACTTGTTGTCTCTGATTCAAGAGTCGCCGCTTTAAGCAATATCCCGTCTTTCCAGTTTGGAGATTCTTCAACAGGAACAGTTGTGTCGCTGTCTCTGCCACCATAAAGGATCCCCTCAACCTTCACGCCGTTCTTTGCTTCAAAACCTTCTTTGTCAATATTCTCAAGATAGTCAAGGCGCATTGTATAACGGGCATTACCATGAGCAACTCCCACAGTTTTGCCATCTTCATCTTTCATTCCTTTATGCCATTTCCCATAATGATTCCATCCTTCATCCGGAGCATCAACGCCCATGCCAAGCCAGTAAGGTTTTCTGTCAGGTCCCATTAAAACATTTGAAAATATGATTTCCTGATCCTTCATAAGATTTTCAAAAATAACCGGGTCGTCCTTGGCATTTACATCCTGGATAATGCCAAATATTCCAAACTCGACATTTACGGCACGGAACTCGCCATTTATATTTCTAAAATATGCGATGTCATCTCCAACAATCTGCTCACCTGGTATCATTGCAGTTGAAGTTTTCCCACAGGCTGAAGGATATGCTCCGCAGAAATATGTCTTTCTGTTCTTTTCTTTGTCAATAGCAGCCATTACAAACATGTGCTCGCATAACCAGCCTTCTTCCCCGGATTTCTTAATTGCAAGACGCATGGAGTGTTTCTTTAAGCCTATGGAATTACCTGCATACTGATTGTTCATTGAATAAACAATATTATTCTGCGTATCCATGTAAATTCTTCTTTTATCCAGATTAATTGTATTTCCTCTTTCATCAAGTTTTCCGGCTGAATGTATAAATCTGAAAATTTCATCTTTTTCAGATTCTTTTAATTTTAGGAAATGGCTGTATGCAGAACGATAAAGTATGAATTCTGAATGAGCTACATACCAGCTGTCTGTAAACTGTATACAGGGAATGGTAAACGGGCTTTCTGTCGGCCCTTCCGAAAAGAATTGTACGACTGCAGATTTGCCCTCCATGATATTCTTGGATATTTCCATTATCTCGTTATAACCTTCTTCATATTCTATAGCGTTCATTGATTTCATACTTTCAAGGTTTTCCTTATAGACCAGAAATCGCGTATTTTTCTTATCCCTTCCCTGATCACGATAAGAATCCCAATGAATGGTCTGGTTTGGCAAATGCAGGTTTTGTTCTTCACCCAAGGACAATGCCTGGTCACGCACGTACTGAATATCAGTTTCGCTATCATTACATACGTAAACAGAAGCAGGGTTGCAATGCTCAATAAAGAACCCCACGAATTCAGTGACTTTATTATTTTTTAGAGCAGCAAGTTTCTCGTAGCTTTCTCTACTCATACGAGATTTTATTATTGCATCATATTTTGTATTCATACTTTCCCCTTTACAGTCAATGTGCACCCTTTTCAAATCAGAATACACGGTAAGATTTTATGGATATGTTTTATAATACTGAGAAATTTTTATTGACAAACACTGGTATTATTTTATTGGCTATTGCGTTTCATGTCAACGGAAAGAGAAAAGATGCATCTACATTTTGAAGATATGATTATTGTTTTTCAGATGACAGATATTTTAAAAAAATGATAAAAAAATGATAAAAAAGAAATTCACTTGGCGCATATATTATAATGATTATGGGAAGTAATTTGCAAAAATAATTTACTGCTGCATCAGCAAGAAGATAATGGCAGCACTAATTCAGAATGAGGGGAAATCAATATATGAAGATATATGTAATAATAATAATTATTGTTGTTGTGATTGCAGTGATTCTGGGAATTGTATTTTTGCAAAGAAATAATAATCCAATAGAAGAAAGCAGGGATGAAATGATAAATATTATTCCGGATTATAAAAACAGCAGATATAAGGAGATTTATCTGGCTGGAGGTTGTTTTTGGGGGATTCAGGCATTTTTTGATCGTATAACCGGTATTGAGTTTACAAATGTCGGATATGCAAACGGAAAAGAAGATGTAACCGATTATTACTCATTAAAAGAAACAGGACATGCAGAAACGGTCTATGTTGTTTATGACCCTGAAAAAATAACACTTGATGAAATTTTAAAATATTTTTATGCAGTAATTGAGCCTACCAGCCTTAACAGGCAGGGAAATGACTCTGGTATCCAGTACAGGACAGGAATTTATTTTGTGGATGAAGAGGATAAGAAAGTTATTGAAAAAGTAACTGCAGATGAGCAGAAAAAATACAGCGAGCAGATTGTTACGGAAATCCAGCCTTTGAAAAATTATGTTACTGCTGAAGATTATCACCAGAATTATCTGGATAATAATCCTGGAGGTTACTGTCATATTGATTTAAGCAGAATACCAAATGAAAAACCGAAAGTTTATCTTTCAGATTACCCCAAACCTTCCATGACTGAAATAAAAAATAAACTGACAGAGCTGCAGTTTGATATTACACAGAAAAACGGGACTGAACGTGCTTTTGAAAACCGGTTCTGGAATAATAAGGAAGAAGGTCTTTATGTAGATATAGTAACGGGAGAACCTTTATTTTTATCAACTGATAAATTTGATTCAGGAACAGGGTGGCCATCCTTTACAAGACCGATACAATGGGATGTTGTAACTTATCATTCAGACGATTCAGCCGGAATGAAAAGAATAGAAGTCAGAAGCAGAAGCGGGAACAGCCACCTTGGTCATTTATTTGATGACGGACCTGCGGCAGAGGGAGGGCTGCGTTATTGTATGAACAGCGGTGCATTGGATTTTATAAAAATTGATGAAATGGAAAAAAGAGGATATGGAAAGTTTTTAATCTTGTTTGAGTAAAATAAGGAGCCACATTTCTGATTTAATATAAATTCCGGACCAGACACCAGATACTGATACTGTAATAGTCCGGCTCTGCATTTTAGCTAATTTAACAGCCTCCAGGCAGATGAAATATCAGGCTGGTTGTTCTGGGTGTAATATTTTGCTATATATTCCCTTCCCTCATATATAACTATATCATTTTTATTATATACATTGAAAAACCTCCATTCATCTGTTACTTCCTGCCATGGGCTGCTGATCAATCCGGGTTCATTATTCTGAGTCCAGTTTCTTGCGACAAATGTGGATTCACCTACAATGACTTCATCCCCTGTACTATATACATTGAAAAATCTCCATTCATCTGTTACTTCCTGCC
>DNFX01000184.1 GCA_003486795.1 Actinomycetota bacterium | reverse complement strand
CTTGACAAAGAGATACTTGAACTTCTCAAACTTAAAAAAGAGGATTTTTCAGCTGAAGGGAAAGATGACATTATCGAGGTAAATATCGAGCATATACCTCACAAGATTACTTTTAAAGTAAAGATGGAAGAAGATCCCGAAAGCGGAAAGAAATCCTCACAACTTATTGATGTTATTATACCGAGAGGAGAAGTCCTTCAGTTAAATAGAAATATAAATGTTGAAAGAGATCAGGTATTTGCAAAACTTATATCTACTGCAAAGAAGAAAAGATATGTACACAAACACGAGAAGACATTTGAAGGTATAGATATTACCTCAGGTCTTCCGAGGGTAGTGGAATTATTTGAAGCAAGAAAGCCTAAAGAGCATTCAATAATGTCTGAAATATCCGGAAACATCAAAGTAGAGGAACTTGATTCGAGAATGCTCAATCTTACGATTACCAGTCCTGGTGGTAATGAAGAAAGGATTTATGAAGTTTCTGCAAGGTCAAAAGTAAGATTTAATGACGGTGATTTTGTACTGGCAGGAGAACAGATAACCGAAGGCCCCAAGAATCCACATGATATTTTAAAGCTGAACGGGATAAAAGCATGTGCACAGTATCTTGTTAAAGAAATACAGAATGTATACAAATCACAGGGTGTTGAAATAAATGACAAACATATTGAGATAATTGTAAGGCAGATGCTCAAGAAAGTTACAATACTTGAATCTGGAGACAGTTATTTTCTTCCCGGGCAACTTGTTGATCGTCTTGTATTTGAAAAGGAAAATAAAAGACTTGCCGAAGAAGGTAAGAGACCGGCAGTTGCAAAACAGAATCTTATGGGTATTACAAAGGCTTCTCTTGCAACAGATAGTTTCCTTTCAGCTGCTTCATTCCAGGAAACTACAAGAGTGCTTACTGATGCAGCTATAGAGAATAAAACGGATTACCTGATAGGTCTTAAAGAAAATGTAATAATTGGAAAGAATATCCCTGCAGGTACCGGCATGACAAGATACAGAACAGTAGAACTTGAGTACCCGGGATATGAGGTTGAAGAAACAACAGAGATTGATGTGGAAACAGCTATTTCTGAAGAAGATAATATCGAACTTGATATATGATGTCAGGTGAAATAGTAATATAGTTTTAAGATTAATTTGTTGACATTTTAATCTTAAAATGCTAATCTTTTTGCTTGCGCTCTGAAGATGGGTGCCTGTTTCTTAGATTTTACATATAGAATTTACTATTAATTACCGTATTATTTAAAATAAAAATTTATTAATTTTATTGTTACATTGATTATAAAAAAAGAGGTTAGAAGGTAGAATATATGCCTACTATTAATCAGTTGGTCAGAAAACCAAGGGCAAAAATTGCCAAAAAGAAAAAAACGCCTGCTTTGCAGGGGAATCCTTTAAGAAGAGGAGTCTGTGTAAGAGTTTATACAACTACTCCTAAAAAACCTAACTCTGCATTAAGAAAAGTTGCAAGAGTAAGACTTACTTCAGGAATTGAAGTAACTGCATATATTCCCGGGATAGGGCATAATCTTCAGGAACACTCCATTGTCATCATCAGGGGTGGAAGAGTAAAGGATCTGCCGGGCGTGAGGTATAAAATTGTAAGAGGAACGCTTGATACCTCCGGTGTGGATGGCAGGAAAAAAGGCCGTTCAAGATATGGCGCCAAAAAGCCAAAACAAAGCTAAAAATTTTATTTTAGTTTTTTATTAAAAATAATATTAATTAGTTGTAAATATATAAATTATATTAGGAGTTTTATAAGGAGTTATGAATGTCTAGAAAGAAACGAGCTCCCGGAAAGGGTTTTGAAGAAGATCCTATTTATAAAAGCAGGCTCATAACAGAGCTGATTAATAAAGTGCTCTGGTGCGGCAAGAAAAGTACTGCTGAAAATATAGTATATGGAAGTCTTGAGGTACTTGGGAAAAGAACAAAAGAAGATCCCGTGGAAGTGCTTGAAAAATGCATGGATAATGTCAGGCCTGCGCTTGAGATAAAACCTAGAAGAGTCGGAGGAGCTACTTACCAGGTTCCTGTCGAAGTTTCTCATGAAAGAGCAAACACACTTGCAATAAGATGGCTTATAGGTTTTGCACGTAAGAGAAAAGAGAAATCGATGGAGGAAAGACTTGCCGGTGAAATACTTGACGGGGCAAGCAATACGGGAAACAGTATAAAAAAGAAAGAAGATTTACATAAAATGGCTGAAGCCAACAAGGCTTTTGCACATTACAGATGGTAATTATTTAAAAAACAGGAAAATGGCTAGAAAAGTTCAGTTAAAACAAACAAGAAATATCGGTATTACAGCGCATATTGATGCTGGCAAGACTACTACTACCGAACGTATTCTTTATTATACAGGTAAAAGCTATAAAATCGGCGAAGTACATGAAGGTACAGCAGTTATGGACTGGATGGTCCAGGAGCAGGAGAGAGGTATCACAATTACTTCTGCAGCTACTACATGTTTCTGGAAGAATCACAGAATAAATATAATTGATACTCCGGGACATGTTGATTTTACTGTTGAAGTTGAACGTTCCCTGAGAGTTCTTGACGGTATGATAGGGCTTTTCTGTGCTGTCGGCGGTGTTGAGCCGCAAAGTGAAACCGTATGGAGACAGGCAGACAAATATAAAATACCGAGGATAGCATTTGTGAACAAAATGGATAGAAACGGCGCAGATTTTAACTATGTAGTTGATATGATGAGAACCAGACTCAATGCCAATCCTGTTGCTGTTCAGATACCTATAGGCAGTGAAGATATATTTAAAGGTATGATAGATCTTATAAATATGAAGGCATATATATATTATGATGAAATGGGCCTGAAATTTGAATATACCGATATTCCCTCAGATCTTGTACAATCTGCCAGAAAATACAGGACAGAACTTATAGAAAATATCGCAAATTTTGATGATGAAATTCTGCATAAATATGTGGAAAATATTGAGATAACTCCGGCAGAAATTCTGAAAACTATCAGGAAACTCACAATAGGGGTCAAGATAATTCCTGTTTTGTGCGGCTCTTCTTTTAAAAATAAAGGTGTTCAGCCTTTACTTGACGCAGTGGTGGAATTTCTCCCTTCTCCTCTGGACAGTATCCAGCCAGTTGGTATAAATCCTTATACCAATAAAGAAGAAGTAAGGGAAATAAAAGATGAGGAAGCTTTCTCAGGTTTGGTTTTTAAAATCATGACTGATCCATTCATTGGCAAACTTGCATATTGCAGAATATATTCAGGAATACTTTCATCAGGAAGCCAGGTTTTGAATACTACAAGCAATAGCAGTGAAAGAATTGGAAGGCTGCTTTTAATGCATGCAAACCACAGAGAGGAAATTACAGAAGCCTATTGCGGAGACATTGTTGCCATAATCGGACTTAAAAAGGTAACTACCGGAGACACAATATGTGATACCAGAAAACCAATAAAGTATGAATCAATAACTTTTCCTGAGCCGGTTTTATCAATTGCAATCGAACCCAAGACAAAAATAGATCTTGATAAACTTACAAAAGCTTTAAACAAACTGGCTGATGAAGACCCGACATTCAGGGTTGGTGTTGACAATGAAACAGGTCAGACAATTATAAGAGGAATGGGTGAATTACATCTTGAGATAATCGTTGACAGACTGCTCAGGGAATTCGGAGTTGATGCAAATGTAGGTAAACCACAGGTTTCTTACAGGGAAACAATAACTAAGCCTATTCAGATAGAAGGAAAATATGTAAGGCAGAGCGGTGGTAAAGGACAGTACGGGCATGTAATTATGCTATTTGAACCTAATGAATATGGCAAAGGCTTTGTTTTTGAAGATAAAATAAAGAGTGGAGCAATACCAAAAGAATTTATCAAACCCGTTGAACTGGGTGTTCGGGATGCAATGCAGTCAGGTGAACTTGCAGGATATCCTGTAATAGATGTGAAAGCTACTCTTCTTGATGGCTCCTATCACGATGTCGATTCTTCCGAACTCGCATTCAGGATAGCAGCATCCAAGGCATTCAGGGAAGCTATGATAAAATCATCACCCATATTAATGGAGCCAGTGATGGAAGTAGAGGTTGTTACTCCTGAAGAATCCATGGGGGAAGTTATCGGGGATATTAATTCAAAAAGAGGAAAGATTTCCGAGATAAATACAAGAAATAAAATGACCAATATAAAGTGCGAAGTCCCTCTTGCAAATATGTTCGGCTATGCAACTGATTTGCGTTCCAGAACTCAGGGAAGGGCGACTTTTACAATGCAGTTTAAAAAATATGAACCTGTTCCTGAGAATATAGCCAGCGAAATAATAAAAAAGGTAAAAGGGGCAGTTGCAGTTTAATTTTTTTATAACATAAACAATANNTTACAAAGATTATTTATATTATCTAATCTTTAAGAAAGGAAAACATAGATATGGCTAAAGAGAAGTTTACAAGAAACAAGATACATATGAACATTGGCACCATAGGCCATGTTGACCACGGTAAGACTACCCTTACAGCAGCTATTACATACTGCCTTAAAGGCAAGGGTCTAAACGTTACCGAGCGTCCTTTTGATTCAATAGATAACGCTCCTGAAGAAAAAGCAAGAGGAATAACAATAGCTATTGCCCACGTTGAATATGAGACAGACAACCGTCACTACGCCCACGTGGAC
>DNFX01000066.1 GCA_003486795.1 Actinomycetota bacterium | reverse complement strand
ATAAGAAAGCAGCTTTTCCTCCTCTCGGATTGCTGACTGTTGCTGCAATGCTTCCTGAAAAGTGGGATCTTAAGCTGATAGATATGAACGTCGATAATTTAAATGATTCTGATATATTATCAGCAGATGCAGTATTTATAAGTGCCATGATTGTTCAGAAGAAATCTGTTAAAGATGTAATAAAAAGGGTAAAAAAACTCGGGAAACCTATTGCGGCAGGAGGGCCACTTTTTACAACGGGCTGGGAAGAATTCACTGATGATGTTGACAGTCTGATTCTTGGTGAAGCTGAATCAAATCTTGAAGATTTTTTAAATGACCTCTCAAACGGAAATGTAAAGAAAATATACGAAGTTGGAGAATTTCCATCTATATCTAAAGCAGTTAGTCCGAGATGGAATCTGATTAATATGAAATATTATAATTCCATGTGTCTTCAGATTTCAAGAGGATGTCCTTTTAATTGTGATTTCTGTGACATTGTTAAATTAAACGGAAGGATTCCAAGGATAAAAACTGGTCAGCAGGTTATAAATGAACTTGAGGCTCTTTATAAAAGCGGCTGGAAAGGTGGAGTGTTTTTTGTTGATGACAATCTTATAGGGAATCAAAGGATCCTTGAACATGAAATTCTTCCGGCTATTATTGAATGGCAGAAAAAGAGAAAACAACCATTTTTGTTTAATACCCAGGCATCAATAGATCTTGCAGATAAGCCCGGATTAATGAGGCTTATGGTCAAAGCCGGATTTACTACGATTTTTGTTGGAATTGAAAGTCCGCAGGATGAAAGTCTTAAAGAATGCAGCAAGTATCAGAATAAAAACCGTGATCTTTTAAAATCAGTGAATATATTACAAAATGCAGGTTTTGAAATTCAGGGCGGATTTATTGTGGGATTTGATAGTGATTCACCGCATATTTTTCAAAAACAGATAGAATTTATTCAAAAGAGCGGTATAGTTACAGCTATGGTAGGCTTGTTAAACGCATTACCTCAAACAAAGCTTTATCAGCGATTAAAAGAAACAGGTCGGCTGATAAACGAATCATCAGGTTTAAACACAGGAATGGATATGAATTTCATTCCAAAAATGAATCTGGACGTCCTTATGGATGGTTATAAAAAAATAGTTAAAACTATTTATTCCCCAAAACAGTATTATGAAAGAGTAAAGACCTTTTTAAGTGAGTTTAAACCTCCATTCAGGAAAGCTCCGAAACTGCATTTATATTATATCAAGGCATTATTTGTTTCGATCTGGTACTCTGGCATAAAGGCTTCAGGGAAAAAATATTACTGGAAATTATTTTTTTGGAGTGTTTTTAGGAGACCAACAATGTTCCCTTATGTAATAGGAACATCCATCACCAGAATACATTTTTCAAAATTATATTGTGAGTCCTGATATTTTTTAAAATAAATATTAATATTTCAAGAACAGAAAGTGAAATTACCGGGCAGTTATCAAAAGTCAAGTTCCAGCAGAATGCTGACTGGACTGTCTGCCGGGAGTCGTTTTGCCACTGGCATATACCAGAATTTTTATATAGGACTTGTACCTTTTCTGGTATTAAAGTTCAATCTTTCCCTCGCTCAGGTAAGCTTAATGGGCGCAACCAGCATTATTGCGAATTGTCTCTTTTCTCCTTTGTTCGGATATATGTCTGACAGATATGGATTTAAATATTTTGTTGTTGCAGGTCTTTTATTCTCATTGATTTTTTTAAGCATTATAGGGGTAATTCCGAAATTATGGCTTGTTCTGCTCTTACTATTCTTTGGAAATCTCGCAATTGCTACTTTTCATCCGTCCAGCGTACCCATAGCTGGATATCATAGAGGAAACAGAAAAGGGTTGAGGACTTCACTGATTAATTTCGGAGGGATTTTTGGTGGAGTAATCGGAGCATTTCTTATAATAGTGATTTATGAAAAAACAGGCATCATCCTTACACTGTTTTTAATGATTTTCGGTTTTATAACTGCGATACTTATTGTAGGATTTCTGCCTGATAAAAAAAATAAATTACATAAAAAAAAATAAGTATAAATATTTTATTTATAAATCTTATCGTATGAAAATGATAAAATATTAAATCAATTATTTCACAGGTTTTTTTAAAATTCCTAATATATTAATTTTATCAATAAAACAAAAAAAGGTGATTTGAAATGGATGAAAGCCTAAAAAAAGCCATAATGGATTTAAGCAAAAACTACCCTTCAGTATTCAGGGAAGCAAGAAACAATATATTAAGTCTTGAATTTGTTATTGCTGAAAGAAAAGCATTCCTGAGCAGACAGAAACTGACATACAGGTGCAGTCTCAAAATATATGATGAAGACAAGGTAATAAGATTCTTTGAAATTTTAAAGGAATCAGGATCAGGTATGTCTGTAGGAAGCAGTGATGATGATTTTGGTCCCGGGTTTGGTTTTAAAGTTGAAAAAACAAAAATAGGTCTTCAGGGCAGAGAAGGAAGCATAAAAGAACAATCAGACTTTTTCAGGCAGAAATATGAATATAATTTCAACTATGAAAAGATAAGAAATGAAATCCAGACAACTGCAGATAACTTTGGTTATAAGTTACAGACTGTGCTTGTTGAAAAAAATCTTTAATGATTCAGGAAATTAAAATAATAAAAATTATATTTATTTTTAATAAAACCAAGAATGACAGAAAAATTTCCGGTCCATGTTCCGTAAAAATTAACAATATGTTCAATTTTATAATTTTTAAATAATCTCCTGCACAGGAAAAATATATAAAAGATAATTAATATTCCACCTGCAGTTGTTATTAAAAGAACAGGTATCCAGTTTTTCCTTTTAAGGAAATTTAATATTTTTTTATAATTATTGCTATCAAGGGACTACTTCTTCATTTTCTTTACAGAAATATACCTACTGCTAATTAATTTTTAAATTGGATATTTTCCAAAAAAGAAATCTTAATTCAATAAAATATATTTTTTCCATTGCACCCTTCTCATATTTCCTATATATTTTTTAAGTTAAAAACAAAATAATAATCTTTGGTAAAGTTGGGAATATGGATTTTAAATTTTCAAGTCAGTTATCAGCCAGTTTAAAAATAAATGAGTCCGGAATAATTTCAACTTTAAAACTTCTGGATGAAGGCAATACTATTCCTTTTATTTCAAGATACCGGAAAGAAGCTACGGGGAATCTTGATGAGCTGCAGATACTTAATATAAAAAAAGCTTATGAGAATCTTCTGGAAATAGATTCGAGAAGAAAATCTATTTTAAAAGAACTTGAAAAGCAGGGCAATCTCTCTGAGGAACTAAAAAAATCAATTAATGAAGCAGATGCTCTGAATACGCTGGAAGATCTTTATCTTCCATTCAGACCCAAAAGAAAAACCAGGGCTTCAGTTGCAAAAGAGATGGGGCTTGAGCCTCTTGCAGAATTAATATTTTCCCAAAAAGATTTCGATTTGGAAAATGAAGCAGAAAAATACCTGAATGAAAATGTCATAAAAACAAGTGATGCATTAGAAGGAGCAGGATTTATAATTGCGGAATGGATTAATGAAGACAAAAATGTCAGGGAAGAGGTAAGAAGAATATTTAATGAAGAAGCAGTTGTGCAGGCAGGTGTTCTTAGAGGGATGGAAGAAGCCGGGATAAAATATAAAGATTATTTTGAATTTAATGAGCCATTGAGAAAAATATTATCACACCGTTTTCTTGCTATAAAAAGAGGTGAAAAAGAAAAATTTCTTAAAGTTTCAATTTTACCACCTGAAGATATTGTTTTTAAAAAAATGGAGAATCTTTTAATCAAAAACAATAATAAAGCATCAGAAATGATAAAAAACGTAATAAAAGATTGCTACAAAAGACTTCTGGGCCCGTCATTGGAAACGGAAATAACTGTTTCAGCCAAAGACAGGGCAGATGATGAAGCAATAAAAGTATTTGCTGATAATCTGCGCCAGTTACTTCTTGCACCTTTTCTTGGAAGAAAAAAGGTGCTGGCAATCGATCCGGGTTACAGAACAGGATGCAAGGTTGTATGTCTTAATGAGCAGGGAGATCTTCTTTACAATGATAATATTTATCCTCATGAACCGCAGAACAGGAAAGAAGAAGCTGAAAGTAAAATTAAGCTAATGGTCGAAAAATTCAAAATATCAGTTATAGCAATAGGAAATGGAACTGCCGGTAGAGAGACTAAGGAATTTATAAGCAGTATATTTTTAAAAAACAAAAGTATAAAAATATTTGTTGTTAGTGAAAGCGGGGCTTCTATTTATTCTGCATCAGATGCGGCAAGAGAAGAATTCCCTGATTATGATGTTACAGTCAGAGGAGCAGTTTCCATAGGCAGAAGGCTTATGGATCCTCTTGCCGAACTGGTGAAAATAGATCCCAAATCAATAGGGGTTGGACAATATCAGCATGATGTCGATCAGTCAAAACTGAAGGAGAACCTGGATTTTGTTGTAGAAAGCTGCGTAAATCTGGTAGGTGTTAATTTAAATACAGCCAGCAAGCACCTTCTCATGTATGTTTCTGGGCTGGGGCCAAAAATAGCGCAGAATATTACTGATTACAGGAAGCAGAATGGCGCATTCCGTTCAAGAGATGAATTAAAAAATGTTCCCAAGCTCGGAGAAAAAGTTTTTGAGCAATGTGCAGGGTTTCTGAGGATAGAAGATGGAATCAATCCTCTTGACGGAAGTGCAGTTCATCCTGAGAGTTATTATGTTGTTGAAAAAATTGCATCAGATCTTGGGATTAAAGTCAGTGATATGATTGGAAATGAAAAAATAAAAGAAAAAATAAAATTGCAGGACTATATTGATGAAAAGGTCGGTCTGCCGACATTGCATGACATTTTGGGTGAACTTGCCAAACCGGGAAGAGATCCAAGGGAAAATGTAGATGAATTTGAATTTAATGCTGGTATTTCAAATATTAATGATTTGAAAACCGGAATGATTTTAAACGGCATAGTAAATAATATTACTAATTTTGGCGCTTTTGTTGATATGGGAATAAAAGATTATGGCTTAATCCATATATCGGAAATGTCTGACAGATTTATAAAAAGTCCGCATGAAATACTTAAATTAAATCAGAAAGTAGCTGTCAGGGTAATCGATATAGATAAACAAAGAAAAAGAATCTCTCTATCTCTGAAAAATAAAGTTTGAAATATGTGTTATTCTGGCTGAATTAATTTTGCCAGAGTGGTGTTCTCGACTGTATCAACAGTATCAGGAAATTCATTTTTCAAAATCTCAATATCACTTTCTTCCATTTTCCAGCCGAGTGCTCCAAGATTTTCTTTCAGATGCTCAATATTTCGGGATTTGGGTATAGTTACTACATTTTTCTGTGAAATCAGCCAGTTAATTGCTATTTGTATCGGAGTCTTTTCGTATTTACGGCTCAATTTATTAAGAATCCCGATATCATTATTTCCAAAAAGCCCTTTCTGTGTAGGTCTCCAGGCAACTATCATGACATCATTTTTTTGTGCATATTCTATAGAACCATCACTTA
>DNFX01000151.1 GCA_003486795.1 Actinomycetota bacterium | reverse complement strand
GATGCAAAAAACTGTTTTAGAGAAAGCGGTTTTGTTCCCGGTGAAGATGAAGAATGCTAATTTTAAAAATTTATGGCTTCTGCCAGCCATTTTCTCATTATTGCTTCTAACTGTGTCATGCAGCAGCCTCGAAGATTTCAGCAGTAATATTTCCGATAGTTTTGCACTTCAGGCAAAAACCATAAATACTGATTTAAAAGAAACCAGCACTACCGGCAGTAATGATTTATCCCAGACGGATAAAAAGAATACGGGCCTTATATTTTTTGACCATAAAAAAATTAAAACAGATATTACCACTTCGATAGGAGTAAAAATAAAAAATACCAATGTTTTTCCGGATTATTTCGGAAATCTTTGCGTAATGGGAGAGATATTAAATTTATCAAATTCAACCAAGACAAATATTTTACTTACCATAGATTTTCTGGACAAAAAAGGTGGAAATCTTCATTCAGACAGTATCAGTGTAAATACCAATTATTTAAGACCGGACAGCAAAATACCGTTTATATACATACTTGGTGACTCAAATAAATATATTAATCTGGATACAGTAAAAATCGGTGTAAATTATGATGATTATTACAAACTTCCAAAAAGCAATATAATAGTCAGTAAGGAGAATTTCAGCTATAAAAATGATATACTCGAGATAAATGGAAAATTAATCAATATCGGTGAGAACAAAGCTATAAATATAAATCTTTTGGCAACTTTTTATGATTTTCGGGACAGAGTCGTTGCAATAAGAAAATGCTTTATAAAAAAAGATGAACTTCTTCCGAAAGAGGAGCAGAGTTTTTCCCTTGATGTCTTATTCAGCAAGTATACTAAAAATTTTACACATTATGATTTTGAAGTTTTTTTTGAAGACTCCGTTGAAATGCCTTAAAATTTATGATATTGCAGACAGATATGTTCAATTTTAATAATAATTTATAATTATATTTAAGGGTCAGATTATGTTTTATTCAAATAAAAGTAACAGACATTTTTTCTGTTTTATTAAATTTATTACTGCTGTTTTTATGGTAATGTCGGTGTCTGTTATGATTTTTTCCGGATGCAGTATAAAGGAAACAGAAAGTCCTGATAATACTGTTACTACCCTGACAGAACAGGCATCTGAAAATGAAACAGATGGTATTGCAGAAGAGGAAAACGAAAAAACACATTCCATTATTTTCTGGAACAGTTGTGAGCCACGGGAAAGAATATTTTTAATGGATAATATAGAAAGTTTCAAAAGAGAGAATCCGGATATTGATATCCAGGTAAAACATTACAGAAGCGAAGAGGAAATGATGGATACTTTCAGCGCCGCAAGTCTTGCAGGTGCCGGTCCCGATATTTTATTACTTGGAATAAACAATATGAAAAAACTGGCAAAGGAAAATGTTTTAAAAGATCTGTCTGATGAATTTGATTTCAATATGTTTATACCGGGCTTGAATGAGCTTACATTTTTTGACAGTAAAAAATATATTGTTCCATTTAATGCGTCAGACTTTCTGCTGTTTTTTTACAATAAAGACATTATTGCCCAGGCTCCCGCAGATTTTGAAGGAGTTCTTGATTATGCAAGGGAAAATACAGATTTTGCAGCAGGGACTTACGGGTTTCTGTTAAATGCAGGGCAGCCCGAGTGGATAATACCATTTATGGGAGGATATCTTGACTGGATATATGATTATGATAAGGGTTCGGTTAATTTAAACAATCAGTCCGTTCAAAAAACACTTGAGNNGTTTCTGTACCAGCTTTATAATATTGAAAATATAATGCCTTTCAATATCGGCTACGAAGAAATAAATGATTCCTTCAAATCGGGACAGACGGCAATGATAATTAATGGTTCGTGGGCGATTGAGGAATATAGAGAAGAAGGAATTAATTTTGGTGTTGCAAAAATTCCCAAAATAACCGGAGCACTCATAAATCCTACTCCCATGGTTACAGGACTCGGTTTTGTAATTAATGTAAATTCAACATCAAAAAGCTTTGAATATTCCAGAAGTTTTATAAATTACATGATTTCCAGCGAAATACAGAGAGCGTGGATGCTGAATACATCTTCTTTTCCCTCCGTAACGGGTTTGGAAAAAGAAGAAATACTTACAGACGATATATTATATAATGCCCTTCTTCAGTTAAAAGAGTGCAGAGGGCAGATACCGGAAGAAGATCTGAGACTGATAAGGGATGTAATCAGACTTAATACCGAGAGCCTTATATCCGGAAATATTTCCGCAGAAGATGCAGCAAACAAAATGCAGGAAGATATTATTAAAATGAAATCTGGTCAGATCAATATCGAAGATTATTCAGTGCAGACAACAGGGGAAGAAGAATTATAGGAGAAAAATGGATAATAATTATAACGAAGAAAACGATAGCGTCAGGCCGGTTTTTTTAAGAGGCTGTTTTATAATAATTGCAGCCATGGTGCTGATAGCGGTCGGATTCTTTTTTACAGTGGGAATATTATCTGTAATAAACAAAACTTCACCGGCAGAATTATTAAGAGGAAATAATAATACGGCCACAGGAAATGAGGCAACCCAGCCGGCAATACCGGAGAAAGACGAAACTGTCACAGATAATTCCGCAGCCGGACTTGAAGAAAAAGGGCCGGTCGGGGATTTTTCATTAAAAGAGCTGAATAAAGCCATAACAGATCTTGTGGAAGAGGTCTCTCCTTCTGTTGTAAATATAAGAACAAGAATTGCCGATAACAGAAATATATTAACAGATGCCGGTGTAGGATCGGGAGTAATATATACTGAGGATGGTTATATTATTACCAACGAACATGTTATTGCAGGAGCTGATGAAATAATAGTAAGGACATTCGATGGCAGGGAATACATAGCTGGACTGATAGGTTTTAACAAAGATACCGATATAGCAGTTATAAAAATAGATGCTTCCGGGCTAAAGAAAGCTGGTTTTACCTCTATAAAAAATGTAAAAGTAGGGGAAATGGTTATTGCAATCGGAAGCCCTTTTGCAATTGAGCAGACTGTGACATTCGGGGTTGTAAGCGCAAAAGGCAGAGATATTACTGTTTCAAGCGACATGATGCCGATGGTGGATCTTATTCAGACAGACACTGCAATAAATCCGGGAAACAGCGGGGGACCGCTTATTAATATCTCAGCACAGGTTATAG